>JACCQV010000171.1 GCA_013813945.1 Deltaproteobacteria bacterium
GCTGCAGATCCTTGTCGAGCCGACCGCCCGGGAACAGGTGTTCGCCGCGCTCGAGATCTTCGGCGAGCAGAGGGACCTGCGACAGCACGGCCGACTTCCACAGGCCGGTCGCGTGGATCTCGGCACCGGCGCTGCGCACGAGCCCCTCCCCGAGCGAGCGGTTGCGCTCGAGCATCGTGCGTTCCGGTGCGGACAGCTGCGCAAACGGCTCGCTCTCGTCGGCGAGCACGTGGTCGTACCAGCCCGACGGGCGACGCACGGTCTGGCACGCGTTGTTGATCAGCGCGTCGAGCCGCGGCAGCGTCGCGTTGAGGTGGTGGCACAACATCTCGACGCTCGGGGTGTGCCGCAGATCGATCCCGTACACGTGCAGCCGAGGCGTCCACTCGGACGCATCGATCTCGCGTGCGAACCGGCGCGCCGCATCGCGCGGGAAGCGCGTCGCCACGATCACCTCCGCGCCGGCGCGCAGCAGAAACATCGCGGCCTGGTAGCCGATCTTGACGCGCGCTCCGGTGACCAGCGCGATCCGGCCCGAGAGATCCGCCGTCTGGTTCCGCTTCCGCCAGTTGAGCTCGGCGCAGCTCGGGCACATCGAATCGTAGAAGTGGTGGAGCTCGTGGAAGTCGGCCTTGCACACGTAACACATGCGCGCCGTCTCGACCCTCGCACCCTCTGCTCTCCGCGCCTCCGCGGCAGCCCACGGATCGACGACCTCGCCCTCCTCGGGCTCATCGCGGATCGGTGCGTCGAGAGCCATCTCGGGGCGCGGTAGCGGCGTGCGGAACACCGGCTCGCGTCGCAGCGTGCGGATCCCCGTCTGATCCAGGACCGCCGTATCCGCGTCGCGCTTGGCCGTCAGGCGCTGGCGAGCCAGCACCTTCCCGAGCTGCTTGCGACGATAGCGGTCGGGGCGCGAGATCTGCCCCGCGGCTTTGACCAGCCGGATCCGCGTCGGCTCGTCGAGGTCGGCGAGCTGACGCAAATCCCCCCCGAGCCGTTCCAGCAGCTCGATGGCGTCACGGAGCTTGTGCTCGTCCACGGCGGCGTATATTGACCGGCCCTATGTCGATCGCCAAGCGCCTCAAAGCCAAAGCCATCTCCGCGTGGCTCGGACCCACCGGAGACGCCGCTCGCCGTGCAGTCACCCGGGTCAAGGAGCGGATCTCCAAGGAGCCGCGGCGGCTCGACTTCTACTTCGATATCACCGACCCCTGGAGCTACCTGACCGCGCAGGCGGTGGCTCGCCTCCTCGAGGCCTACCCGGTCGAATTCGCATTCCACACCATCACCCCGCCGGCCTCGGACGTCGACCCGGCCCCGCACCTCCGCCCGAAGTACGCGCTCCGCGACTCGCAGTACCTGGCCGAGTACTGGGACATCGAGTTCGCCGGCAAGAAGGAATGCGATTCCGGAATGGTCCGCGATATCGGCTCGTGCATGATCCGCGAGCGCCCCGCGCGCGAGCAGCTCACCGCAGCGACCGAGCTCAGCCAGGCACTGTGGTCGATCGATCGCAAGAAGCTGGTCACGTTGCTCGGCAAGTGGGGAACGGAGTCGCACGGCTCCGTCAAACCGATCCTGAACTCCGCCTACGCCGAGCTTCGTAAGGCCGGTCACTACCAGGGCGGGATGATTCACTACGGCGATA
Organism: Deltaproteobacteria bacterium; assembly: GCA_013813945.1. GTDB lineage: Bacteria > Myxococcota_A > Polyangia > Haliangiales > Haliangiaceae > JABFXX01. Next base: position 1,652 of record JACCQV010000171.1, read on the forward strand.
CCTGGTACTGGGGGATCGATCGTCTGCCGTACCTCGAGGCCGTGCTCGCGGCGGACGTCGGCAAAGACGTCGCCCACGTGGTCGCGCCGCGCGCCGAGGCTGATCGTGGCGCGCTCAAGCTCTCCGAGAAGCCGCTGACCTGCGAGATGTGGTTCTCGTTCCGCTCGCCGTACTCGTACATCGCGCTGGAGCAGATCCAGGCAATCCTCGCACCCCACTCGATCCCGCTCGTGTTGCGGCAGGTCGCGCCGATGGTCGTGCGTGGCTTGCCGCTACCGCCCGTGAAGAAGCTCTACATCGTACGCGACGCGAAGCGCGAGGCGGACCGGCTCGGCATCCCGTTCGGCGAGCTGGTCGATCCACTGGGCCCGGCGGTCGATCACTGCCTCGCGATCGTGCACTGGGCGAACCAGCGCAGCCCCGCCGATGGAATCGCGTTCGTGCGCTCCGCGATGCGCGGGATCTGGGCGGAGGCCAAGGACCCGGGCGAGTACGTGGACCTCCGCCACCTGGTCGAGCGTGCCGGCCTGCCATGGGAAGAAGCGCGCTCCGCGATCGGTGCGCCCGCCGCCGCGACGTCAGCGCACGAGAATGCGACCGACCTCGACGGCGCCGGGCTGTGGGGGGTCCCCTCGTTCCGCATCGGCGACTTCGTGATCTGGGGCCAGGATCGCCTGCCGCTCCTGGCAGATCGTCTGCGCCGGCACGCGCTTGCGACTCCCTGACAC
>JACCQV010000385.1 GCA_013813945.1 Deltaproteobacteria bacterium
CGCCGATACCATCGACCGCGCCCTGAATGCGTGGTCGCAGACACCGGTCGCCCGTCTCGGCGTCGCGATCGGCTGAACCGTCGCGCACGCACCACAGCGTGCCGGCCATGCGTCGCGGTCGTGCCCACGTTTGCCAGAATCCGCGGTGCAAGTCCGGCTGGATTCATCGTTGCCGCGCTCGGCGTCTAGTCGTCGGATCCCGGTCGCTCGGAGATCCTCGGAGTCAGAACCTTCCCGTCGACGAGGTGATCTACGAGACCCGCCGCGTCATCGGTTGAGAGATTCGCGTACCAGACGTCGTCGGGATAGACGACCGCGTTCGGCCCGTCGAAGCAGGGACCGAGACAACCACAAGGCGTGACGAGCACATCGGCCGCGCCGCGCTCGATCAGCTGGCGTTGAACACTGGCGAGGACTGCTTCGCCCCGTGCTCCGCACGTCGGCTTTCCCGAGCCTCGTGCGTTCGTGCAGACGAACAGATGTCGGCGCGCCACTCACCGACGATGTCTTATCTGAGGAGCGACGTGTCAATGAGTGGGTTCTTTTTCTACGTGATCGCCCTTTCAAGAGTTCTCGGAGCAGCTACCATCTGTCGCGCTGCCACGGGGGATGTGGAGCGTGTAGCCAGATGACGACGCCGCAGCATCACATCATCAAGGAGACGAGCGAGAGTCTCTCTCGTCTCCTGCAGGACGAGTTCAAGCGCAATGGCTACAAGCGCGTGCACATCGTCGAGCAGGCGCCGAAGCCGGATGCGATCGAAGGCAAGCTGCCCGCCGTCTCCGCGTATCTCTATCAGATGTCGATCGATCCCGAGGGCTACGATTCGACGCCGCACTCCGAGCTCGTCGAGGTTCCGCAGGAGGACGGTTCGATCAAGGAGTTCTTCCGTCGCCGCCGCCTGTGGGTCCGGCTCGACTACTTGCTCTCCGCGTGGGCACAGACGCCCGAGGACGAGCAGCTCTTGCTCGGGCTCATCATCCGCACGGTGATGGAGAACGCCGAGATCACGCGTGACAAGCTCAAGGGCCAGTCGTTCGAGGACGACTTCAAGCTCAACTGGCTGATGAGCGCGCGGCTCGACGAAGGCACGCTCGCTCGGTTCTGGGGCAGCCTCAATCAGCCCGTGCGTCCGGCGATCCAGGCGTGGACTGCGATCCCGATCCTCCCCGAGAAGCTCGAGGAGTTCAAACGCGTCCAGACCCGCCAGCTCGAGTACAAGAGCCTCACCGATCCACGGATCTCGGAGATCGGCCCGAGCGGCAATCCGTTCCTGTCAGCCAAGCGGCTCGACCTCGGTGGCGGAGGCGCCCCGAAGAAATAACAGCTCAGCTGCGCTCCGCAATTTTGCGGCGCTCAGCGCACCGGTAGGCGGGCGAAGACCACCGTCATCGGCAACGACCAAGGAGAACAAGCGAACATGGCCACCAGCTACCTGTCCCCAGGCGTATACGTCGAAGAAGTCGATCGCGGATCAAAGCCCATCGAGGCCGTCGGTACCAACACCGTCGGCTTCCTCGGTGAGTCGGCCAAGGGCCCGCTCAACGAGACCGTCCTCATCACGAACTGGTCGCAGTTCGTGAAGACGTTCGGTGACTTCAAGGATTGCAGCGAGCACCTCGCTCACGCGGTCTACGGCTTCTTCAACAACGGCGGCTCGCGCTGCTTCATCGTCAACGTTGGCGCTCCCGAGGGCACCAAGGTCGAGGTCAAGCCGCAGAGCGACAAGAAGGACGACAAGGCTCCCGCTCAGCAGGCAGGTCCAGGCCGCGATGGTCTGTACATCGGCCGCGACGGTGGCCCCGGTGCGCGCACCGGCCTGAAGTGCTTCGACGAGGTGGACGAGATCGCGATCATCGCGGCTCCCGGCCAGATCTCGCCGGCGGTGCAGGACGCGCTGCTCTCGCACGCCGAGACGCGCAAGGATCGGTTCGCGGTTCTCGACTCCCCGGAGACGATCCAGGGTGGCGTCGACAAGCTGCCGAAGCCGCGCGACTCGAAGTACGGCGCGTACTACTTCCCGTGGATCCAGGTCTACGACCCGGACAAGGGCAACATCTTCGTCCCGCCGTCTGGCCACATCTGTGGCGTGTATTCCCGTACGGACAGCGAGCGTGGCGTGCACAAGGCGCCCGCGAACGAGGTCATTCGTGGCGCACTCGGCATGAAGTACAACGTGTCCAAGGGCGAGCAGGATCTGCTCAACCC
>JACCQV010000242.1 GCA_013813945.1 Deltaproteobacteria bacterium
GGCCGGGGCCGGCGCCGGCGCGGGCGCGGGCGCGATGATCGCCGGGATCAAGGCGACGGCGCGCGTGACGACCGGCGGCTGCGGCGTCAGCGTCCGCGGCGGCACCACCGGCAAGGTCATGCCGGGCGGCTTCATCAGCACCGGCGGCCCGCTCAGGTTCGGCGCGCCGACGGGGCCAGATCGATCGTTGTGGCGCGGCAGCGACGGCGCATCGCTGACGCGCGGATCGACCGACGGCCTCGAGCTCGTCCCCGTCGAGGTCCTTGGGACCGCGATCGGCTCGGGCACAGACTCCGCAGCGAGGCGCGCTTCCTGCAGCATCTTGAAGACGGAGAGGCTCTCGGCGGTCAGCCGCCGAACGGCGAGCCGGACCCCGGGCCGGCCAAACCGATTCACCGGGGTCGACCACGCCTCGACGACCTCGCACAACCCGCGGAGGACCGGAGTCTTGTCCTCGAGCTGGATCGAAAACGCGGTCTCCAGCCCGACCGGGCGCTCCGCGAGTGTCGACACGAAGAATGTCGAGTCGTCGCAGAACCGATGAAAGGTCGCGACAAACTGGTCGACGCTCGTGCACTTCGTGGCCACCACGAGTGCCTTCGTCTTCTGGTCCCTGGCCGGCGTAACCACGCGTCCGCAATTGTAGAGGTCAGACTCACCGCGCCGCTAGATGTTCGTGACGCCTACATGGAGGTCACCGGCTCACGCGGTGTAGAACGAGTCATGTCGTCGCATCGGTTCGCGGGCAAGCGCATCGCCGTCGTGATCGGGGGGCTCTCGGCAGAGCGCGAGGTCTCGCTCAATACCGGCACCGGCGTCTTGAAAGCGCTGCTCGAAAAGGGCTGGGATGCGGTCGCCATCGACTGGCGCGAGGGGACCAGCCTTGCGGACTTGCTCGAGGCCTCCGGCGCCCAGGTCGTATGGAATGCGCTCCACGGAACCTGGGGAGAGGACGGCGCGGTCCAGGGTCTGTGCGCATGTCTGCGGCTGCCGTGCACCGGATCAGGGATTCTCGCGAGCGCGCTCGCGATGGACAAGGTGATGTCCAAGCGGATCTTCGAGAGCAACGGTGTGCCCACGCCGAAGTGGATCCTGCTTCCCCACGACGGTCCCGCGGACGGCAGCGATGCTGCGGCTGCGCTCGGCGACAAGATCCCGCTGCCTGTCGTGGTGAAGCCGGCGAACGAGGGTAGCTCCGTCGGGGTCAGTGTCGTCGAGCAGCCCGGCGAGCTCGCGGCTGCGGTCGCGGCCGCCCGCACGTTCCATGGACCGGTCATCGTCGAGGACTACATCGCGGGCACCGAGGTGTTCGTCGGCATCCTCAATGATGCGGTGCTCGGCTCCGTCGAGGTCAGACCGACGACGAAGTTCTATGACTACGAGGCGAAGTACAAGCGCACGGACACCAAGTACCTCGTGCCGCCCGAGCTTCCGCAGGCGGTGATCGCGCGCGCGGAGGAGCTCGCCCTCGCCTCGTACCGCGCACTCGGTTGCAGCGGCCATGCCCGACCCGACCTCCGCATCTCGACGAGCGGCGAGGCGTTCGTGCTCGAGGTCAACACGCTCCCCGGCATGACCGCGACGAGCCTGTTGCCGAAGATCGCGAAGAGCATCGGCATGGACTACGCGACGCTGTGCGAGCAGATCCTGGCGAGCGCGACGACGATCTAGCGTCATGAACCGACCCCCGAAGAGAAAGCTCGTGCAGCTGGGGCTCGATCGCTGGCGGCACAAGATCGTGGTCTACGAGCGCGGTCATGTGTACTGGTACCCGGCGGGCCGCGAGCGTGAAGTCATCGCCTCGCCCAAGATCATGCGCGAACCGGGCCTCACGTACTTCATCGACGCTGACGGTGACCTCGCGGTCGATGCGCGCGGAACCTCGTGGTCTCCGCCCCTCGTGGTCGATCGACAGATCGCGGCTGCGCCACTGCCCGTGTTCACAAGCGATCCGACGCTGGCGACGACTCGCTTTCACAAGCTGCCGTTACCGGGCCCTCCGATGTTCGAGAGCGAGTTGCTCGAGCCAGCACGTGCCCTGGAAGTCTGGCAGGCAGCAAGCCGCCGCAAGCACGCGACAGGTTTCACGCCGCTCGTGCGCTCGCAGCGGTTCACCGCGGCGATGGATTCCGAGTGGGATGCCGCGCTCGTCGCGCGCAATCGCAAGGACGTGGTGAAGTCCACCAAGCTCTCCGTACCCAAGCTCCTCGAGACGCGACGTCGCGAGCTCGCGAAGAACCGCGACGATCTCGCTGCGCAGGTCGAGGGACTCGCACGCGCCACCCTGGGTGCCGCCCGGGCACCGGCTAGCTTCTATTTCGAAGACGACTATCAGTACGTCGTGGTCACGCTGGTCGGATGTCCGCCTTCCGAGATCCTGTGCTGGCTCGGGTTCGGCGGCGGGAACGATTGCCCTCCGGCCGCGCAGCTGGCGGCGGTGCTCGGTTCCTGGGCACAGCGGTTCGGGACAGAGCTGGTTGCAGAGGGCGCGGATCGCCTCGAGCTCCGCCTCGAGTTTCCTCTCGAGCCGCGGCTGCGCAAGGAGCTTGCCTGGGAGCAGTACCTGATGGCCGACGACGTCGTTCATCAGGGAACCACGACGCTCACGGCGCTCGCCGACGAGCTCGCCGCCGGGCGCGTGTTCCTGTGGTGGGACTAGCGGTATCTGTTGAGCCAAAACGGAAAAGGGGCGGCCCACTGCCGCCCCTCGCCGCGTGATCAGACGATCACTTCTTGCAGGACATCTCGTAGACCTTGTTCCAGGTCTTGCCCTTGTCCATCGACATCTCGCCCGACGCCTTGACGAGCTTCGGGTCCGTCATGTCGACGGTGTCCTTCATCATGCCGGTCTGGCCGCTGCCCATCACATCCATGTTGAACGTGACCTTGCCGTCCTTGAGGCCGTCCGACGTGCCCATCGCCTGGCCGCCCATGTTGTCCACCATCACGCGGCGCCACTTCTTCGACGAGCCGTCGAAGGTCGTGAACGAGGTGAACTTGAACTTGTTCTTGCCCATCGCGCCTTCGAACGCCTCCTGAATCCAGAAGCCGTCGAGGTCCGCCTTGGACTTCATGGTCGCCTTCATCGGGCCCATGGTCATGTCGGGGCCCATGCCGGAGCCGGTGCACTTCCAGTTGCCAGCGGATGCCTTGAGCATCGCCTTGATCTCGGCGGGCGGGGTCGGGGCTGCCATCGGGGCAGCCGCGCCGGCCTTCGCATCAACCTTGGCGCCAGCGGCCGGAGCCGCCGGGGTCGCCGGAGTCGCCGGCTTCGCGGGCTGCGCCGAGGCCATACCCACCATCGTCAAGGTCGCGATCACAACACTCGAGAAAGTCTTCATTTGCATGTCTCCTGTGAAAAACTGAGCGGACTATACTCATCGACCCATTCGAGGCGAGAAACCCGACGACGAATCGCGAGTCCTAATCGACGTGAACTCCAGATCTCGATTCATCCATGCTGTGGCGATTGCCTTGTTGGCAGCGTGTGGCGGAACGCCCCACGAACCAGCCCGCGTGATCGTCTCGCAACCGCCCGCTCCGGCCCCGCGACCGCAGGCACCGGATCGGGATCTCGAACCGCGGCCTTCCACCAAGCTCCTGTCGATCGACTGGACGACCGTTCCGCTTGCGAGCGATGCGGAGGCGCTCGCGGTGTGGAAGACGATCGCGCCGACCGGAGCGGACTGGGAGGCGAAGCTCGATGAGATCCCCGTCGCGAATGCGCGCCCACTCGCGATCGCCCTGCTGCGTGGTGGCAACTACACGTGCATGCCCGCAGCGCGGCCCGTCGTCGAATGTGCACCGCTCGTGCTCGACGTTCCCCCACCGGCCGAGACCGCGACCCTGTCCGATCCGTGCCTGCGCCGGCTGCTGGCATTGTGGTCGCTGGGCGCGATCGAGCCCGACGACGTTGCGGGAATCTCGGATGCACTGCGCGCGATCGCAGCGATGCCTCCCCCGGAATCGCAGCTGGTGGCGGCCGCGATCCAGGCGATCCCCGAAACCGATCTCGACCGCCGGCTCGAGCTCGTCGCGATCGCGTATCGAGCGGGTCAGCGCGAGCTCGCGAACGGCATGCTCGGCACCCTCGATGAAGCCCACCTGATCGAGGCCGTGACCAAGCACAAGATCGATGGCGCCCTCGAGGTGCTCTCCGCGGAGGGCCATCGCGAGGTCTACCTGCGCGCCGTCACCGATGAGGCGCTACCGGCGAAGGTCCGGACCTCGGCGATCATCGATCTGGTCGCTGCGACGCACGAGCCGAGCGCACGCGACTTCGGGACGGCGCTCGTCACCGCCGTGAAGTCGAAGGACTGCGAGGTCGCGGCTGCTGCGGCGCGTGCCCTGGTGGGGCGGGGTGACAAGCGGTTCATCCCGAACCGGCCCCGCACCTCGAAGCCGGCCGCGATGATGCGCAGTCTGTGCGTCCTCGCGAGCTACGAGCGGCTACAGACCAATGACGAGCCGTCACTGCTCGCGACCTATGTGCCGGCCAAGGGCCTCGAGCAGGTCCGGATCGCGTTCGATGCCCTCGCGGAGATCGACACCGATGGCGATGGCGATCCGCGGACCGAGCGCACCACCCAGCTGGTCCCGCGCGGAGAGATCGTCGTGCCCGAGATCGACGACCTCGTCCGCGCGTTTCGCCGATGCACCGGCACGACCTGTACGTCGGGAGATCGCGACTTCACGTTCGGGTTCAAAGCCGGCGCCGGCGGCCTTGTCCTGGCCCGCCTCGAGATCGCCGAACGCCCGCCCTGCCCCAGGAGATAGCTTTGCAATCTCAGAGACTTGCACCACCGACATGGATCTCGCTGGTCCCTGTGGCACGATGGAACGATGCGCTGGCTGATCGCGGTGATGCTCGTTGTGCTCGTCACCGGTGGCCACGCGGAAGCCCAGGCGTTCAAGCCGCGCGGCGGGGCAAAGGCGACCCCCGCGAAGGCGGCCGCAAAGAAGCCGCCCCCCGCGAAGAAGGCCGCTGCCGCGAAGAAGGCCAAGCCGGCCAAGAAGACCTCGCGCGCGGCGCAGAGCTCGGCGCGTCCCGATGATCTGACGCCGGATGAAGAGCCGGCGAAGAAGTCGAACCCGGAAGACGAAGACGACTACGTCCTGATCGAAGACGACTGAGCCGAGTCAAGCGCCGCCGGGCGCAACGCTTGTTCAGGTGGGCATTTTCCGACGAGCGGAAGTGATCCGGACCGTCGCCGAAAAATTGCCCGAGTGATCCGCGCATGTCTATTTGCCAAGCATGGATCGATCCCGTCGCGGGGGGACGAACGGGAGCCGCCCGTCTCCCGAGACCTCGGTGCCCGCGGCATCGCGGCTGACCGTCAAGTCGCGCAAGAGTCAGAACCGTCGCCGTCCCGGATCGCTGTGGTCGCGGATGCCCAGGCCGCGCGCGATTGCCGATGCGTGTGGCCGCGCGGCGCGCCGCTCGCTGCCGGGTCTCGCCGCGACTGCCGCGATCACGCTCGTCGGTAGCGGGATCTGGCTCGGTTACAGCTTCATCACGACCTCGGAGCGGTTCGCGATCACCTCGATCGAGATTCACGGCGAGAGCCACCTGACCGAGGACCAGGTCCGCGCCGCGATGCCGGTCCGCGTCGGTGACAACGTGTTCGCGACCAACCTCGACACGGTCACCGGTCAGCTCCGCCTCGCGCCGTGGATCGCTTCGGCGACCGCGCACCGCATGCTCCCCGACACGCTCGTTGTCGAGATTCGCGAGCACGCGGCGGCCGCGATCGTCGATCTCGGTGCGCTCTACCTCGTCGATACCAGCGGACATCCGTTCAAGCGCGCGCAGCTCGAGGCCGGCGACGGCAGCGGCCTGCCCGTGATCACCGGGCTTCTGCGAACCGCCTACGATACCGACCCGGTCGGCACCGCCGCGGTCGTCACCAGCGCGCTCGCGACCCTCGCGGCATGGACCGCCGAGCCCGGGCGCCCCGCGATCGGTGAGGTCCACGTCGATCCGCACGCGCAGATCACGCTGCGCACCTACGATCATGCGACCGCGATCCAGCTCGGGTCTCTCGGCTCGGAGCTGACCGCTCGCATGCGCACGTTCGACGCCGCATGGGCCGAGCTCACCGAGCTCGAGCGCACCCGCGCAACGTTCATTCACCTCGACGCACGGGCCGATCAGGTCACCGTCGCACTCGCCCCCACGAAGGATTGAAGTAGCACACCATGGCCAAGTCCAAGACCTCCGAGATCATCGTCGGGCTCGACATCGGAACGACCAAGATCGCCTGCATCGTGGGCGAAGTGACCGAGGACGGTGTCGACATCATCGGCATCGGCACGGCGCCGTCCAAGGGCATGCGGCGCGGCAACGTCGTCAATATCGACGCCACCGTGACGTCCATCCGCCAGGCGGTCGACGAGGCCGAGAACATGGCGGGCTGTGAGATCTCGTCGGTCTACGCCGCGATCTCGGGACCCAACGTCCGCGGCATGAACAAGAATGGGATCGTCGCGATCAAGGACAAGGAGATCCGCAGCGCGGACATCGCCCGCGTCCTCGACCAGGCGAAGGCCGTCGCGATCCCGATGGACCGCGAAGTGCTCCACGTCCTGCCCCAGCAGTACCTGGTCGACGATCAGGACGGCATCCGCGATCCGCTCGGCATGGCAGGAGTCCGGCTCGAAGCGAAGGTCCACATCGTGACTTCGCTCGTCGCCTCGGTGCAGAACGTGATTCGCTGCGCGAACCGCTGCAACCTCCAGGTCGCCGACATCGTGCTCGAGTCGCTCGCCGCCTCGCAGGCAGTGCTCGAGGATGACGAGAAGGAGCTCGGCGTCGCGCTGGTCGATATCGGCGGCGGAACCTGCGACATCATGATCTACGCCGACGGGGCGATTGTTCACACGTCCGTGATCGAGCTCGGCGGAGAGCGCGTGACGAACGACATCGCGACCCTGCTGCGCACGCCGCTCGACGCCGCCGAGAAGCTCAAGCGCAAGTACGGCTGCGCGTACAGCCAGCTCGTCGACCAGTCCGAGATGATGGAGATCCCGTCGACCGGCGGTCGCGGGCCGCGCCAGATCAAGCGCAGCGAGCTCGTCCAGGTGATCGAGCCGCGGATCGAGGAGATCTTCGAGTTCATCAAGAAGGATCTGATGCGCTCCGGCTACTACGACAGCCTCGCCGCGGGCGTCGTGCTCACGGGTGGCGCGACGGTGATGGAGGGCATCACCGAGATCGCCGAGCAGGTCCTCGAGCTGCCGACCCGGCGCGGCGCACCGACCAAGATCGGCGGCCTCGTCGATGTCGTGCGCTCGCCGAGCTACTCGACCGGAGTCGGCCTCGTGATGTTCGGCGCCGACCACGGTCGCACCGTTCAGATCCCGAGCCGCGACAGCGACCGTCCCGGCGTGTTCAAGCGGGCCTGGAGCCGCCTCGCGGAGATGTTCTGATGATCGTCGGACGCCTCCGCCTCATGCGTCGAGCGCGTGATCTGGTCGAGGTGGTCCGCGATCTGCGCCGCGTCGAGCGCGCGCACGTGGTGATGGAGTCCGGCCCACTGGCGACGCCGGTGATCGCCGGGATCGGCGAGCGCGAGCACGCATCGCCAGTTCGCCTCGGCGGCTGAGCTCAGAACTGCTCGCCCATGCGTCGTCGGGGTGATTCCCGACGACGATCTTCGTGCGTCCGCGCTGCGCGGGTGAGAAAATGCGCACCTCGATCGAGCGCGCAACAAATCAGTGTTCATGCGCGTGAAAAAGTTGCCCGTCGATCCCCATCACTTTCATATGGGGCCATGGCACTCATCGAATTCGACGACGTCTCTCACGCGAAGATCCTCGTCATCGGCGTCGGCGGGGGCGGCGGCAACGCTGTCAACACGATGATCAGCGGCAACCTCGACGGCGTCGAGTTCGTGGTCGCCAACACCGATATGCAGGCTCTCGAAGCCAACATGGCGCCGCACAAGATCCAGCTCGGCAACGCGCTGACCAAGGGGCTCGGCGCCGGCGCCAACCCCGAGGTCGGCCGCCGCTCCGCCGAGGAGAGCATGCAGCAGATCGCTGACTTGATCTCCGGCGCGGACATGGTGTTCGTCACCGCCGGCATGGGCGGTGGCACCGGCACCGGCGCCGCCCCGGTGATCGCGCAGATCGCCCGCGACTGCGGTGCACTGACCGTCGGCGTCGTGACCAAGCCGTTCGGCTTCGAAGGCAAGAAGCGCTCGCGCCAGGCCGTCGAAGGCATCGAGCGGCTGTCCGCTGCGGTCGACACGCTCCTCGTCATTCCGAACAACCGCCTGCTCGCTCTCGTCGGCCAGCAGACGTCGATGGTCGAAGCCTTCCGCAAGGCGGACTCGGTGCTGCTCAACGCCGTGCAGGGCATCAGCGACCTGATGACGGTCCCCGGCCTCGTCAACGTCGACTTCGCCGACGTGCGCACGATCATGAAGGACATGGGCCGCGCGCTCATGGGCAGTGGTGTCGGCACGGGCAAGCGCCGCGCACAGGAAGCCGCGGAGATGGCGATCATGTCGCCGCTCCTCGAGGACGTGAACATCGAGGGCGCCACCGGCATCCTGATCAACATCACCGGCGGCCCGGACCTGACGCTGCACGAGGTCAACGAGGCGTCGTCGCTGATCGAGGCGGCAGCCCACGAGGACGCGAACATCATCTTCGGCTCGGTGATCGACCCGAACCTCACCGAGGAGATCCGGATCACCGTGATCGCGACCGGCTTCGATCGCGACGCGAAGACCCAGATGCTGGTCCCCGAGACCAAGCCGGCGATGCCGACGCCCGCGACCGGCGGCCGACGCATGAGCTCGCCGCAGATCACGCTGCCGTACGACGTGTCGACGCAGGTCACCAAGGAGTATCCGGCTCCGCTGCCCCCGCGCCGCGCATCCGCCCAGATCATCGAGGAGCCGCAGATCGACGTCGAGTGGGACAACGAGCCCTCCGAGGTCGAGCGCGCGCTCAGCGAGCTCAACAATGATCCGATCCCGCACGGCGACCTCTCGGCGCGCCTCGCGAGTGGCTCTGGCCCGTCGCCCGTCGACGGCACGCCCCTCGTGCAGCCGGACCGCAAGCGCGCTCAGTCGCGCCCGAGCATGAAGGCCGTGCTCTCCGGTGAGATCGATACCGAGAGCGAGCTCGACGTCCCGACGTTCATTCGCCGCCACAGCGCGACGCACTCTTGATTTGATCCTCGACTAGCTTACGAGCTCAGCGCCACCCGGCGCGTCGCATCACCCGATGCGGGAGCAGGCAAACTCTCCCTGGGGGGCCCGAACGTTTGGGCCC
>JACCQV010000261.1 GCA_013813945.1 Deltaproteobacteria bacterium
CCCAGGGGCAACCCGAGGGTCAGCCCCAGCAGGGGCAACCGCAGCAGGGCCAGCAGATGCAAGGTCAGCCGCAACAGGGAGCGTACATGCAGCAGGGACAGCAGCCAGGGATGCCGGGAATGCCCGGTATGCCGCAGGCCCTTCCGCCAGGAGTTCCCAATCCGAATCCTCCGATCCGGACCACGGGATGGTGGATCTTCAAGAAGAAGTTCTGCACGCAGTGCGAGCAACAGCTCGACAAGTCGTGGGACGCCTGCCCGTACTGCGCTCAGATCGCGCAGCAGGTCATCGCGGCACCTGCGAAGCAGGCGCTCAAGACCCAGGCCTTCGTGCTCGACTCGCAGGGCGGCCCGGGCAGTATGCAGCTGCTCGGCTGGCTCGTCCCGCTCCAGGGTCCGCAGAAGGGTGAGCTGTTCACGCTCGCGCCGGTGACGACAATCGGCACTGACCCGAAGTGCACCGTGATCCTGCAGGACAAGTTCATGTCGAGCAACCACGCCGAGATCAAGGCGGAGCACGGGATGTGGGTTCTGCGCGACGCGGGCTCCACGAACGGCACGTACGTCAACAACAAGCGTGTCGATCGCCACGAGCTCGTCGATAACGACTTCGTGAAGTTCGGCAGCGCCATGCTGAAGTTCAAGGCGCTATGATGAGGAGATCCCCCAGGAGATCCAGGATGCGCGCAAGGCTCGTCGCGCTGTTCACGGTGCTTGGCCTGGTGGTCGGCGTCACGCCCGCGTTTGCGCAGGCGCAGGTCGAGGTGTTCCTTACCGTCAAGGCGCCCGAGCAAAACGCGAAGGATAAGGACAGCGCGCCGCAGATCGAGGCCACTGTCGTCGGTGGACCGACGGTCCCTGTCGACAAGTTCACGCTGGTCGAGCCCGGCGCCAAGGTCCCCTACGTGATCAAGGCGACGAACCTGCGGCCGTTCACCGCGGGAACCGAAACGATCGCCGTCGCGTTCGTCTTCAACGGCCAGGAAGTCTGGATCGGCAACGACGATTACGAGCCCGAGGAGAGCCCCGCGCGCTACCTCGGCATCCTCAAGAACCTCAAGACCGCACTGCAGACCGTTCCGTTCGCGACGGCCGGACCGGCAGGTAGCAAGGGCGTCCTGATCTCGTACGGAGACAAGGCCGAGGTCAAGATCCCGATGGGCCCGCTCGCCAACATCAACGCCGAGGCACTCGGAAGCCAGAAGGACTATCACAAGAAGTTCGGCACCGCGATGGTCGAGGGAATCCGGCTCGCGCTCGCGGAGCTCCACAACGTCACCGCGTCGCGCAAGGCACTCGTCGTCGTCTGCGACGGCAGCGACACGAATCCCGACGCCGCAAAGGCGCAGCTCGCGGATCTCAAGAAGCAGGCAGCGCAGGACAAGATCCAGACGTTCGCGATCATCTTCAAGGGTCAGCTCCCCGACGCGGGAAACGTGATCGGAACGATGATTCCCAACGCGACCACCGTCGACAATGCCGAGGGCATCGCGACCGCCGTCAAGGCGATCTTGTCGCGTATGGCCGACCGCTACTACCTGACGTTTCCCGGTTACGACCCGAAGACCAAGCAGGGGCCACTCTGGGACGGGAAGTCGCACGACCTCGTCATCAAGATCGACAAGGACGAGACCGATCCGGTGACCTTGACGCTGTCGCCCGTGTGGAACGCTCCAAAGAAGGGCGGCTTCCCGTGGTGGATCCTGGTCATCGCGATCGTCGGGCTGCTGCTGCTGATCATCATCATCGCCAAGGTGTTTGGCGGGAAGAAGGAGGCACCCGCGCCGATGCCGATGCCGATGGCGATGGCGCCGATGGAGGCCCCCAAGCCTGCAGGTCCGATGAAGACCGTGATGATCGGCGTCGGTGGCGATCAGGACGGCTTCCCGGTCGTCGGCTGGCTCGTGCCGCTCAACGGTCAGGATGCCTACAAGACGTTCCGGTGCCGCTCGGGCGGTACCAAGATCGGGACGGCGCCCCCGTCTGACATCGTCGTCAATGACGGCTTCATGAGCACCGAGCACTGCCAGATCAACGCCTCGCCCGCGGGCTTCACGCTCGTCGATGGCGGATCGACGAACGGTTGCTACGTCAATGACCGCAAGGTTGCCAAGCATGACCTCGTCGACAACGACGTGATCACGCTGGGCAAGAC
>JACCQV010000263.1 GCA_013813945.1 Deltaproteobacteria bacterium
CGGCAAGCCCGCTCGCATCGAGCTACCGACCGAGCCACCGCGCACCTCCGGAATCGCCGAGCGCCGCCGTCAGCTTCGAGCCGGGATCGATCAAGCTCGTCTCGCGCGGTGCACGCGTTCGATCGCGAAGGCCGGCCTGACCGGGACCTATGTTCAGATCGAGCTCGCCGTCGACGCCTCGGGGGCGGTCGGCTTCCTCAACGTGATCGATACGGACCTTCCTTCCGCGACCGCGAGCTGCGTCCGCGAGGTGCTCGCGGATGTTCCGTTCCGTTCGGGTGCGCCGGCGACGTGGCGCGAGAAGCTCGACCTGTAGGTCGCAAGCCGAAGGCGGCGCCGACGACGACCTAGAACCGAACGCCGAGCTTGATCTGCGCGCTGCGGTATTCGCCCTCTTGCAGCTGCGACGGGACGATGTACGCCACGCCGCCGCGCACGTCGGCCGGGTACGCGATGTCGTCGTCCTGGTGAAGCGAACGCCCCCCCATGCGGACATCGATGCCGAGGACCAGCCCACCTGCCGCGCGGTACTCGAGGCCCAGACCGCCCTCGATGTGATGTGCCTCGGACGATCCGCCGTACTCGTTGCTCGCCCAGTCCATGCCGATGCCGGCGACCAAGGTGGGGACCAGATGGCCCTTGCGACCGAGATCGACGACCAGCGACATGGTTGCACTGCGGATACTGGTCTCGCTGTACTCGTCCTCCGTCTGCAGGCGAGCGACCTCGATCTGCCCCGCGACGCGCTGATTGAACGCCAGGCGACCGAACAGACCGACGGTGCGGCCTGGCTCGACGCCCTGCTCGGCGTCGAGCTCGCTGTGCGAGAGGCCGAGGTTGATGCCGGCGGTCAGCGGGCCAGCGGCGGCGACCGACGGAGCCAGGGAGAGGGCGAGGAGGGCGGCGATCGCATGGCGCATGGCCAGGCGAGGAGCACGCCGCATGCCCGCGTCAACCGCTCGGAATCATGTCGCTGCCCACGATCCAGCCTCAGGATTCTGAGAGCTCATGAGAGCGCAGCCGCGATCTTTTCAGCCGCGCGCGTCGCGAGCGCCATGATCGTGACCTGCGGATTGACCCCGAGGGAGGACGGCACGGCGGCACCGTCGACGACATACAGCCCCGGCGTGTCGTGGACCTCGTGATCGGGTCCGATCACGGACGTCGCCGGATCGCGACCCATCCGTGCGGTGCCGAGCGGGTGATAGGCCGAGAGATCGAGATCCCATGGCTTGATCGTCGCGCGGCGCAGGGCGACCAGATCATCGGGTGAGGTGAGGCGATCGAAGCCCGCGATCGGCGTGTGGACAACCTTCGCGCCGGCGGCGAAGAACACCTGCGCGAGGACGTCGAGGCCGCGCTTGATGTGCGCGACGTCCTGCTCGGTGATCCAGTACTG
This sequence comes from Deltaproteobacteria bacterium, assembly GCA_013813945.1. Taxonomy (GTDB): domain Bacteria; phylum Myxococcota_A; class Polyangia; order Haliangiales; family Haliangiaceae; genus JABFXX01. The sequence continues at coordinate 1,400 of JACCQV010000263.1, forward strand.
GATCACCGGCTGGCCCATGACCTCGCGCACGGAGCCGCGACCGGAGTCCTCGACCATGAAGCCGAACGAGGCGACATGATCGAACGACTCCGCGAGCCGGATCAGCTCGGGCCCGATCAGCTGCGTCACGCTCATCGTCATCTCGAGCGGCACCGCCGCGCCCTCGTAGAGGATGCCTTCCTCGTGCAGCTCCTCGATCGCGTAGCCCTGCGGAATCCCGCTCCACGGCATGATCTGCTCGTCGAACTCGGCGAGCGCGCCGGCCGCAGGATGGATCGAGAGGTTCTTGCCGAGCTGACCGGAGCGCGCTCCGAGACCCTGGTTACCGAGAAGCAGCGGCGTCAGGATCGCGCCGCACGACGCGACCACGGCGCGCGCGCGGATCGTCAGGACGTGACCCTCTTCGGTCCGCGCGACGACGCCGCACGCGCGGCCGCCCTCGACGAGGATCCGCGTCACCTTGCACCCGGGAAACAGCTCGGCGCCGGCACGTAGCGCGAGCGGGATGTAGCTGACGTTCGTCGAGCGCTTCGCATCGGTGGGGCAGCCGAAGCAACACACGCCCTGGCCGTCGCAGGCCGGCGCGTTGCGGCGCAGTGGACCATGGCGCTTGAAGCCGAGCGCATCACAGCCGCGTGCGATCACGCGGCCGTTGCCGCCGAGCAGCGACTTCTTCGCGTGCTCGACCTGGAGAACGTCTTCGACGCGATCGAAGTACGGATCGAGACGATCCGGGCCGAGCTCGTCGAGCCCGAGCTCGTCACGCCAGTGCGCGAGAACGCGGTTGGGGGTGCGGTAGCACGTGCCGGAGTTCACGGTGGTCGTGCCGCCGACGGTCTGCCCGAGCGGGATCGGGATCGGGACATTGCCGACCGAGAACGTCGAGCCGCCGCGCCGGTACAGCTTTTGCTGCATCGCAAACGATCGCCCCGTGAAGTCCGTCCGGTCGAAGTAGCGGCCCTCCTCGACGAACACCACGGCGAGTCCAGCCTCTGCGAGCTCGCGTCCAACGACGGCGCCACCCGCGCCCGTGCCGATCACCACGACGTCGCACTCGAGCGCGAGATCGCCGCCCGTCGAGGCGTGAACTCGATCGCGCATGTACGCGGGCTTCGCCTCTGCCTTCGTCTTCTCGACCTCGTAGACGCAGCCGAGCTGCTTGTAGAGCGCGGGGTCATCGAAGTGCGCGAACTTGAGCGGGCTGATCAGGGCACGCAGCATCAGGCGGCGCACGACGTCGCCCTTGCGCCAGCGCTCGAGCAGGGCGAGCCGCGCCTCGGGCTTCGCGCGCGCAAACGATCGCCGCTCCCCGAGCCACGATGCCGCATCGAGCCCGCGCAGCAGACCCGACAGCCCGTGCTGAAGCGGGCCAGGCAACCGCCCCACGAAGTCCTCGACCTTGCCGACCGTCGCCTCGGTCGCGCCCGGAATGAACCGCCCCGCAGGCAGCGCGGTCTCGGCGACCGCGAGGAGCGTCTGGTGCTGATGTGGAGACAGGCGGGCCACGTATTGACTCTAACTCAACAGTGGTCGGACCACCAGTCCAATCGCCGAACTAGCTAGAATCCCGCGAAGGTTCCTTCGAGCAGGCCGTACGTCGCCTCGAGCTGGGCGCCAAAGAACAGCTCGCCGCTGTCCTGCGCGACGGTCGCCGCGAGCCGGACGCCAGAGGCCTGGTTGAGCCACAGGCTGAACCCGAGCTGGCCCTCGATCCGGGAAGCGGTCGTGCTCTCGCAGTCCATCCCGACGCAGCTGTCGGTGCTGAGGCTGACGGTGGCACTGAGGTCGAACGCGCCGATCGGGTCGCCATGCTCGCCGTACGCGAACTTGCGGAACCGACCCGTGGCGCCGATCGCCCACGGCGATGGCTGCTCGTCCGGTGCGAACAACCGCAGCCGCGCAAACCCGGTGCCCGAGATCTCCGCCTTGTCGTCCTGCAGCTGCTCGCCGTATCCCGCGGACACCAGGACCTGTTCGACGCGACCGCTCTCGCTCGGGGTCGGATCCATCTCCGGTCGAACGAGGTAGCCCTCACCAAAGGCGAGCTGGATGTCGAAGCCGCTCGGCCGCATGTAGAGCTGCGTGTCGCGCAGGACGTTGAGTAGCTCGTACGTCAAGCCGGCGTCGGGCTCGCCGAGGAGAATGCCGGCCTCGCGCAGGATTGCGACCGTCGCGACGAGTGCGCGATAGCTGGAGCGCTCGCCACGCAGCGCCCACCATGCGAGCTGCAAGCGCTTCGCGGTCGCCGCGTCGATCTGCTTGCCGAGCGCGCGCGCGGCATCGAGCGTGCGCGCGAGTCGGCGCACGCGGATCGCGCCACCGACGTCGA
>JACCQV010000309.1 GCA_013813945.1 Deltaproteobacteria bacterium
CCCTCCTGCTTGATGAACGCGAAGCCGACCGCGCCCGCGATGATCGCGAGCGTCGACAGGCCAAGGCCGCGGAACAGCGCCTCGTCGACCTCGAGGTCCTTCGTGAAGAAGAACAGAGCCGCGAGGCCGAGGCCGGCAAGCAGATAGCCGGCGGCGCCGGCGAAGATCACGGGCTTGGTCAGCCACACTGGATCTTCGTCGAGCGGGACGAACTGGAAGAACAGCTTGTAGTCGCCGCTCTCGTCGAGATCGATGACGCCCCAGTCCGTGCCACTGATCGCGGTCCCGCGGAACCCGCCCGGTCCGTCGCCTTCACCGCCGCGCCGCACGAAATCCGCGACGTCCTTCTCTTCACCGTCGATGCAGATCCTGCCGCGCATCCGCTCGCCGAGCGTCAGCAGATAGCCGCGGTTGCCGGGACGAACAATCGCGAAGTCCGCGGGCAGCCCGACGGCGGGTACAACGAACGTCGCCTTCCCGGAGACGCCCAGCGTGATCGCTCGCGGCTTCTCGAGCACGACGTCACTCATGACCTCGTCGTGCCAGATCAGCGACGCCCTGAGCGCGACCGTCGTCATCGACGCATCCTGATCACAGCTGTTCTTCCTCCAGGGACCGCACCATGTGCGGAATGAACGAGCGCTTCTCGAGGCTCGCACGCTCGAGCTCTTCGTTGGCGCGTTCCAGGAAGTAGAGCAGCTGCGGCGACCGCATGCGACCGTTGAGGTCGAGGGCCGTGAAGTCGAAGGTCTTGGGCTTCTTCGTCTTGGGGTCGATGCGGACGTCTGCCTTCGCGTCGCCCTTCGTGTCGGCGGCCGCCGGCGTCGACGGGCGCGTCCTTCTTGCCGCCCTTGGGCTGCGCAGCCGCAGGTGTGTGCATCACGCACAGGAGCGCCATGAGAAACGCGGCTACGTACCCCCAGGAGGGGGCGCCAAACCTCAATCTCATTTGCCGAGCTCCTTTCGTTTCTCGTCTGCCGCCGCACGCTTGGAGTGATTCGAGGGTGCCTCTTGCAGGTACCGCTCCAGGTCCGCCTTGCCGCCGGCGGCGTCGTTCTGGAAGTCGAGCTTGAGGATCGCGACGTTGAACAGGGCATCGGCGCGGGCCGTGCTGCGCTTGCCGGCGTCCTTGATCACCTTGTCCCACGTGCGTTTCGCCTCGGCGAACTCCTTGAGACCGCGGTGGGCGACACCGAGAGAGACGCGCGCATCGAAGTCATCCGGCCGCTTTTCGACAACTGCCGAGAGCTCCGCCTTGGCTCTCGCGTAGTCGCCTGCGTCGAGGAGCACCGAGGCCTTGTTGAACCGCGCGTCGATGTAGGTCTCGTCGATCGCGACCGCCTGCTCGAAGCGCAAGAACGCTTCCTGCGCCTTGCCTTGCTTCATCGCGAGCAGCGCGAACGCGTTGTAGATCGCAGGATCCTTGGCATCGAGCTCGAGCGCCTTCGCGAGCACGAGCTGCGCGAGCTCGGGCCGCTTCTGCTGGATATAGATCAAGCCGAGCTCGGTGTAGATCTTCGCGTTGATGCCCGACACCCGTACGGTGTCGCGGAGTACCGCGACCGCATCATCGAAGTCGCCGAAGTCGCGCAGCAGTGATGCGAGCCGGGCCGCTGCGTCACGGCGGTTGGGATCATCCTCCTCGGTGTTGCGGAGTGCAGCCTCGTAGTCGCTGCGAGCGTCCTTCTTCCTGCCGGCACGGCGATTCGCCTCTGCGCGACCGAGGAGCGTGGAGGTGTGACTCGGGTTGATCGCGAGTGCCTTCGAGAACGCCTCGACGGCCGCGTCGTCTTCGCCGTCCTTGTAGGCGAGGGCGCCCAGGTCGTGCCAGGCCTCCCATAGCTTGCCGTCGATCGCGATCGACGCCTTGAGCCGGGCCTTCGCGGTCTCGTGCGCCTCCGGTCCACCGAGGCGGATCGCTCGCATCGCGGCCTCGAACTCCTTCGCGGCCTTCGGGTTCACGGGATCGAGCTTGGTCGCTTTCGTCTTGCCGCCGGCACCGATCCGATTGGCCGATGAACCGCCGCACGCGCCGAGCGCTACGATCAGCAGAAGGGCCTTCATCGCGACACCTCCGTCACGATCTCGGGAGACGGCGGGCGATCCCCGATGCGCTCGCGACTGCGCGCTTCGCGCTCGGGCGGGAACTTGTCGGCGTTCAGCCGGCCGAGTGCCTCGCGAATCTTCGCGGTGTACTCGTCGTAGACCTGCATCTGGATCGCCTTCTGGTACCCGGCGGTGAACAGCTCGACGGCCTTGTCCTGAATGTCGACGACGTAGACATCGAGCGCATCGCGATACGCCTGCTGCTGATCGGCCGACAGCCCCTTCGGCGTCGCCGCGTTGACGAGTGACTCGGCGAACCCGTCATAGACCTGACCGACGCGGAACAGTGCCGCGGTTGCCCACTTGAGATCCTGGTAGTCGACGACCGAGGTGTAGACCTTCTCTGCCTCGGACAGGAGCTTGGTCTTGGTCTTCAGCGCCTTCTCGAGCTTCGCGGGGTTCACGTCGAGCGTGACCTTCTCGTAGTCCTTGAAGATCAGCTCGCCCTCGTAGTAGCGAGCTTCGGCAGCCCACGGGGTGCCGAGCTTCTTCTCCGCGCCTGCCTGGCCCTTCCAGATCTTCTGCGCCGTGATGAAGTCGTCCTTGCTGCGCTTGAACTGCCCGAGCCGGAACGACATGCGTCCCGCGCGCGTATACGCCTCGACGATTCGCTTTCCAGTCGAGCGATAGATCTTGGTGTAGTCGAGGTACGCCTGATAGGCCGGACCCTCGTCGCCCGCCTGCTCGTAGACAACGCCGATGTTGAACGCGACGTCGGGCGCGTCTTTTCGCTCGCGAAACTTTCGCGCGTACTCCTGGTAGTGCGCGATCGCTTCCTTGTTCTGCCCGAGCGCCTGACGGAGCAACCCCGCGTTGTACAGCGCGTCGGCAGACTTGCTGCCGGTGCGGAACTTCGTCCACACCAGCTCGTACGCCTTCGCTGCCTTGTCGAAGAAGATGACCTTCTCGTAGACCTGGCCGGCGGTGAACGCAGCCTTCTCGCCGATCTCCTGGTTCCTCTCGCCATACTTCTCGGCGATCTCGAGATAGATGTCCGCGGCCTTCTCCGGCTGCTTTGCCTTCTCGAACATGACGCCGGCATTCATCATGCTCTGTGCCGCGACCCTGGTGTCGCTGGTCTCCTTCGGTACGCGCAGGTAGAACGTCGCGGCCTGCTCGTACTTGCCGGCCTCGGAGTACTTGTCGCCGCTCTTCTGGATCGACTCGACGATCAGCCGATCGAGCCGATCTTGCTGGTCCTTGCTCGCGAAAGCCTTGGCCTTCTTGAGCTTGCGCGCCCAGTTCTCGATGTTCTCGTAGTCCTGCGCCTTGTTGAGGGACGACAGGATCCGATCGCCGGCGGGGCCCGCGTTCGCATCGTTGGGATACTTCGTGACGATCACGCCGAACCGCTTGATCGCCTCGTCGTACTCGCCGTAGTCGTAGAACATCTGGCCGTTCTTGAAGATCACGCCGACCAGCGTGGGATCCGCTGGGAACAGCGTCGCGTAGAGATCGATCGCCTCGCCGAACTTCTTGTCGACCGGATATAGCTTCGTCTTGCCGATCGTGTCCTTCGGGCGCGCCTTCTCGAACGCATTCATCGCGTTGAGCAGTGCGTCCTTGTGCAGCTTGCCGACCGGCGCGCTCTTGCCGACGGCCAGGTACTCGTCACCGGCCTCCTCGACCTTGCTCAGCTTGAAGAACAGAATGTCCGCGCGGTAGTAGCGCATCTCGATGGCCCGCTCGGTCGTACCCTTGCCGGTGCCGAACGCAGCCAGGTACTGCTCGTACGCGGCAGCGGCGCGGCCGTAGAGGTTGAGGTCAGCCTTCTTGTCGACCTTGTCGCGGCGCTGCGCCTCGCCGTGGATGTTCATCGCCGTGACGCGGGTCAGCTCCTCGGTGGTCTCGAGCGAGCGGGCGAGGGCCTCGCGATTCTTCTGCGCCTTCGCCCACTCCGTGTTGGGGCCGAAGTTGACGAGGAGGACCTTGATCTCCTCCTGCGCGCGGTCGACGTCGA
>JACCQV010000318.1 GCA_013813945.1 Deltaproteobacteria bacterium
CGCGGGCTCTCGGGCGAGCTCCGCGAGCTCCGCGAGCACAGCCACGGCGATCCATTCAAGTTCATCGCGTGGAAGGCGACCGCACGACGCGGTCAGCTAATGGTCCGCGATCTCGAGAACGAGATCGTCACCACGCACATGGTGATGCTCGACGTCGGCGGCGGCATGCGCACGGGCGCACTCGGCAAGACGCCGCTCGACTGGGCGTGCGACTCCGCTGCGGCACTCGCGAAGTCCGCCGTCGCCAACAGCGATCGGATCGGGCTCGTCGCGTTCGATACGCGAACCGTGGTCGAGCTTGCGCCCGACACCGGTCACCATCATTACCTCCAGCTGATCGATCGCCTGCTCGATACGCGGACCGTCGTCGACGAAGACCTGACCGACGTCACGGCCGGTGAGCTCGTCGCGCTGGTTGCGCGCTACCTCGCGCACCAGGAAGCCATCGACGTCCGGATCAAGATCGCACCTCCACTCGACGACGCACGCTGGACCTCGATCCAGGCCGGTCCCGACGGTCAGCTCTACGACGTCGCCGCGACCGGTCGCCTGTGCCGCCGCCTGATCGATCTGATGGTCGGCCAGGACAAGAAGGACAAGCAGCGCGTCAAGCTCGCGCCGGTCGTCGAGCCTGACGCGCAGCTCGCCCCGCTGCGCCAGTTTTGTCGCCTGCGCGGCATCGAGCTGCCATACCGCACCGCATGGGAGCACGGGCGACGCGCCGCCGGGCTGGCGCGTGCCGTCGAGCGTGCGGTGGCGGGCGGCCGTCCCGATGTCGTCGTCGTGATCTCGGATCTCTCCGGCTTCGCCGAAGACGAGGCGCGCGCCGTCCGGGCGATCGCGCGGCTCCGCAAGGCAGCGGGCACCGTCGTCGTGCTCGTGCCCTCGGCGAACGCTTTCTTGCCGGTCGCGACGACGCCGCATGGCGTGCGCGTACGCGAGCTGATGACTCGCGATCAGCGTGCGCAGGTCGAGCCCGGCCGGCGGCTGCTGATTCGCCACGGCATCTCGGTGATCGAAGGATCACCCGCCGACAGCCTCGATCGGCTGATCAGCGGCGGGCGGTTCCGAAGCGGCCGGCGCGCGGGCTGAGCCCGACGAGCGCCGACCGATTGACTAGCGCAGGACTTCCAGGTCGCTCTCGAACACAGCGACGGAGGATTGCTTCCATTTGACCTCGTTGGTCCCCGCCGCCTTGGAAGTCACCGATCCGATCGACAGTGCCGTCAGCAGCACAGCGGCTGCGATGAACAGCGCGTCCTTCCAGCGGTCCCGTCCATGTCGATGCGCGATCTCGTTGAGAGTGCTCATCAGTCCCTCCTTCAGGTCGATAATCGTCCCACTCTAAAATTACCAAAACGGTCATGGGGTGTCACGAATTACGCTGCGCATTTGCAGCTCCCGTGATCGATTTGCGCGCCGATGTGCGGCGCGTCGCCCCGCTGACCTACACAGCGTCTGCGTCGGCGACGCGACACCTGGCGAACATTCGCGAGCGAAGTTGCGAACCGCATCGACCTCGCTCCGGCTGCCGCGAGCGATCGGGATCGGGGCCGCGAAGGCGCGCCGAGACGCTCGTCGAGCACGTCGATCGCACGCGGGTTTCCCGCATGCTCGCGCGAGCAGCGCCATATCGCCACCCCGTGCGGCGCGATCGCCCGGGCTCCGCGAGCCGCATCTCGCGGCGATCAGCGTCGAGCGTGCTCGAACCGTCCATCACGGTGCGGCGGCGTGCAGGGGATGGTGATCCACTCAGCATCGTTCGCACACATCGAGGCACGCGACTTGCGTCTGGTCCGGACAAGCAAAGGAGCTTCAAATGAAGATTTTTAGCATCAGGAACATGCTCGGACTCGCGGCGGTCTATGGCGCTTCGCAGTACGCGAAGAAGCACGGCGGCTTTCGTCCGGCCTTCGAAGGCCTTCTCGCGAAGGTGAAGGACGCGGCGAACCTCAAGAAGGACGAGCTGATCGGTCGCTCGCATGATGCGTCGGTCGGCTCGACCGAGCAGCAGAGCACCGGCTACGAGTCGGGCAGCTACACTGGTGGGGGTTACTCGAGCGACCTCGGCGGCACCCGTCGCAGCTGATCGTTCGAGGCGACGACAACACCCGGCATGCGCATGCATCGCCGGGTGTTCCTTGTTTCGGACGCTCCCGGTCCGACTGCGAGCCGCGCGGATCGGCACATTGCCGAGCAACCGAGCGTCAGCGCACCCCGGCGAATGCCCTCGTCGCGCCCGATCGGCCTGCATATGAGGAAAACGATGGGTTCCCTGAAGCGATCACCACCGCGGTGTAGGCACACCGGATGCAACCCCTCCCCACCATGATGGACATGGTTAAAGACCTATTCTCGAACATCGGTAGCCTCGCGGCCCCGACCGCCGACTACGCCAAGCGCTTCGGTGGCAGCAGCGCCGACCTCGCCAAGCGCGTGGGCGGCAGCAGCGCCGATCTCGCGAAGTACGTTGGCGGCTCTGCCGCCGTCATCGCGAAGAAGGTCGGCACCAAGCGCGCACTGATCGGTCTCGCCGTGGTCGGCGCGGTCGTCGGTGGCGTCATCCTGGTGCGCTACCTCCGCGCGCGGGCCGACGAAGCCGAGGATCTCGAGGGCAACGAGGGCACTGCCGCCGAGCGCCACGCCCGCAAGGGATCACGCGCGGAGCGCAAGGCCGCGACCCAGGGCGTCACGCACTGATCACTCGCTGACTGACCGTCCCTCCCCGGGACCAGCTCAACTCCCACGCGCCGCGGGCTGACGGAAACGTCGGTGCGCGGCGCGTGTTTTTTCGGCGCACGAAGTTCGAGCGCTCCGCCTCGCCGAGCGCTCGCTGACTAGAACTTCGTGAGCGGTACGGGCAGCGTCACGGCCGTGATGGTCTCGCTCATCATCGGGGTCAGCATCAGCGCTTCCCCGTCGTCCCCGAGGTCGTAAGAAACGCGCGCCCCGCCCTGCAGCTGCGTGACCTCGTGCAGCACGTTCGCCGGCTGGCCGATGAACGGGACGTGAATCAGCACGGACTTGACCCCCGAGTCTCCAGGTCGCTCGATATCGCCGTAGTAGCCGCCCTCGGTATCCGTGCGCATCCGACCGATGGCGTCCGGCAGGTCGTAGAGGCTCACCGCCCCGGTGTCCACTCCGCTGACCACGACGTGAGCGAGGTGGCTTGCGCCACTCGTACCCGCGAGGATCACGCCGCCGCCGGGGGTCACCCCCAGGGTAAACGCCCTGAACGGAAGGTTCATCGCGACGCGCTGGACCCGGTCACCCTCGACGTAGTGGAGTGTGCTGGTAGTGTCATTCTTGAGGAAGTAGACCCGACCCTGCTTCGCAGCCGAGAGGCCCAGCAGGTATCCGCCCGGTTCGTTGACAAGCCGCTCGGGAAACGCGCTCGCGTCCTCGAGGTCGAGCCGGTACAGGAGCGTCGAGCGTGACGTATCGGGTCCGCGCCAACCGGACATGTAGAGCTGCTGGTCCGACGAGATCTCGAGATCCGAGATCGATGCCGAGATGCTCATCCACTCGCTCTCGATCGGACCGCACGGAACGCGTCGCCCGATCAAGCTGGTGTCGTTCTCGATCTTCGAGACGAAGTAGACGGTGCCGTCGGAGGCACGCGTGATGTCGTATGTGAGAACGGCTCCCCAGCGGAGGCTGCTGACGAGCTGATCGAGCGGCAACGTGTCTGTCGCTCGGGTGCACTCCGGGTCCGGCTCCGGTGCGCTGGGCACTTCCTCGCCGGGCTCGTCCGGCTCGCCGGGGATCACGGACGACTCGGTGCAGCCGGCGAACATGCCGACGGCCAGGATGCTCACCATCAGCGGGGTCTTCTTCATGGTCGAGTGGAAGAGCAGCTTGCGTGCCACGCTGCGCAGATTGCGCACCGCATGCGGCGCGCTCCGTTAACCCATTGCAATCACGGGGCGTGGTGCACGAGTTCTCGTGCTCGACCGCCGCGGGCGTAACACGCCTGCCACAATCTCCCTCCAAACAGACGGGCGACCAACGATGCCGGCCACCTTCGTAGCCGGCGCATCACCGGACGGTTACATGCGCTCGATCCGCAATTCGATCGAAAGCGGATCGCTCGTTCGATCCGAAATAGCGTCGACTCGTACGCCGTGATCGGCGGTGCCGAGACGATCGAAGTCCCTCGGTCCGATCGCGCGCATCCACGCGAGGCTCGCCGGGGCGGCAGCGGAGCGGATGGGGTCGGGGCGAGCCTGTGATTACGCAGGCCGAGCCGCGCCCGCACGTACCATCGGTCTCGTTCGCGCATGCGCCGGTGGCTCTTCGGCAGGCGATGCCCCGGCGCCCATCCGTGACGCAGCCCCGGCGAGCCTCGCGTGTCCGCGCTCTCGACTGCGCGAGCGCCCACATCCGAGCGCCGCGACTAGACTGACTCTAGCGCCGGCGGCGTGAGCGACGCCCAGGACAGAAGTCACGCCGACGACACAGGCCACGAACGATCGCATGACCCGAGTGTTGGCGCGGTTCCGCTCTGTGCGCAAGAAACACGGTGCGCGTGCCGATCTGGCAGCGCCGCACGAGCGCC
>JACCQV010000322.1 GCA_013813945.1 Deltaproteobacteria bacterium
CCATCGGGGCTCGACGCGATGCCGCCGCCCGCGCCGAGCGGGAAGCGCTTCAAGATCTCCCGCGCGCGGGCGAGATCCCGCGCGATGCCGGGACGCTTCGGAACACCGAGGTCCTCGAGCTCGAGAAGCTCGACGTCTGCCTCGACGGCGCCGGTCGCGATCGAGATCACGCGGTAGCGCAGCGGCGTGCGTGTTCCGCTGGTCTCGAGGAGCGCACTGGTGCCATCGAGCGAGATGCCGCGGAGCACCCATTGCGCGCTCGCCAGCATGAGCGCGATCGTCGCTGGATCGCTCGGTTCGGCGATCGGCGCATCGCTCGCTCGCTCGGCGTTCTCGGCCGCGTCGGCGGAGGGCCTCGCATCCGTGAAGTGCCAGCTCGGCAGCGGACCGGGAGGAGGCTTGACGGGCTCGGAATCGGAATCGAGCTCGAAGTCACAGCGACGCCACACGATGCCGACGGCGACGAGCGCGATCACGGCCAGCACCGGCGCCACGAGCTCCTTGCGTTCGGACTGTGCGCGTTGCCGTCGCCCCATCGCAGCATGGTGCACGAAAAAGGTTCCAGTGCGCGATGCACGTGACCTGTGCCTGGCCTTCACGTTCGCGCCGATGACCTGACGGACATGGCGGGGGCGTGCGTGCGATGCTCGCCGCCATGATCCGGATCGTGCTCCTGGCGTGTCTCGCGGTTGCCTCTGGCTGCAAATCCAAGACGAAGGCGCCCGACCAGGGGCCGACGGCGAACGAACCAGCGAAGCCGAAGCCGGTCGAGCCGGCCAAGCCCGCGGGAACTCCGCCGCCGACGGGCGAGGTTCCCGTGCTGCGCTGGACGGACTCCGACGGCGAGCTCCTGCTGGCCTCGGGGGTCGGCAACAAGCTCGAGGGGCCGTGCGGGTTGAGTGGAACGATCTCCACCACCGAGGTCGAGCTCGGGTCGGGCACGAAGCAAACGTGGACGCAGATCGAGCGTACCGGCAACAAGTTCTCGCTGCCCCGTCTCGACTGGGTGATCGAGGTGTCGCCAGAAGGCACCGTCACGCACAAGCGTGGCGGTACCGAGACCCAGCTCGGCGTGGTCAAGGGCATCGACGGTGACGACAAGAAGCTCGCCTGGTTCGGCGCGCTCGTGATCGCGGCTCCGCTGATCCAGCACAAGGTCGGGATCGAATCGCTCGATGGCAAGGCGAAGCTCTACGTCCAGGGCGCCGCGGATCTCCGTGCGTGGGACGTCCGGAGCGAGACGGGCGAACGGATCGCACACAAGCTCCGCGATGATCCGCGCCCGGTGTTCGCGACCAAGGCACCGTTCGATCAATCGAAGGTCACGGTCTCGCGCGATGCGGGCAAGACCTACTTCGTCGACGTCCAGCGCGATGACGATGCGCTGAAGGCGGCGTTCACCGGCGATCGCTCGACCGTCATCGAGCAGGACGGCGGCGTCCTCGCACTGCAGGACGACAAGAAGAAGCTGAAGCCGTTCGCGCGCTTGACCGGGCGAGCCGCGTGCCGCGCGCACGACCACGCGGTGACCGCCCTGCTGTGGGTCTACCTCGGGACCGACGGACTGACGAAGCGACTCGCGACCGCCGGCCCGACGAAATGACCGCGTTTCCGTCCGCGCTCCTCGAGCAGCTGTGGGACGCACGCACTCCGTTCGTCCTCCTCGCGTACTTCGTGGTCGCGGCGCTCGCTCGACGCGCCAGACCGCTCGAGCGCTATCACCTGCGCGCGGCCGGGACGCTCGTCGTCCTTCATCTGATCGCGTGCGTGGTCGCGGCTGGCCAGGTCGCGAATGGCTACGAACCACGCATCGCGGAGCTCGTGGCGCTCGCGTTCGAGCTGCTCGCCATTGTTTCGCTCGGGACGACGATCGTGTTCCGCATCCTGTTGCCGAGAGTCGGCTTCACGCTGCCGCGGATCCTGATCGACATCGTGACCGCGGTCGCTGTGCTCGTCGTGTTCATCATCGTCGGCAAGCGCGCCGGGTTCTCGGTCGCAGGCCTGATCACCACGAGCGCCGTGCTCACCGCGGTGATCGGGTTCTCGCTCCAGGACACGCTCGGCAGCGTGATGGGCGGTCTGTCGCTGCAGATGGACAAGTCGGTCACCGTCGGCGACTGGATCACGCTCGGGCCGGGACAGCCAACCGGGCGCGTGATCGAGATCCGGTGGCGCTACACGGCGATCGAGACGCGCGCGTGGGAGACGGTGATCATCCCGAACGGCATGCTCGTGAAGAGCCAGGTCATCATCCTGGGCCGCCGGATCGGTGAGCCGCGGATGGCGCGGCGCCAGGTCGACTTCTTCGTCGATTTTCGCTCGCTGCCGACCCAGGTGATCGGCGCGGTCCTCCCGGCGCTCCGGGCGGATCCGGTGCCGCGGATGGCCACCGAGCCCGTGCCTCAGGTGCTGTTCATCGGCGTCAAGGACAGCTACGCGCACTACTGCGTTCGCTACTGGCTGACCGATCTGGAGGCGGATGATCCGACCGACAGCGCGGTCCGGATCCGCGTGTGGTTCGCGCTCCGCCGCGCCGGCATTCCGCTCTCGATCCCTGCGAGCACCGTGTTCGTGACGCACGAGACACCGGAGCGCGAGCAGCGCAAGACGGAAGACGAGCGCGCGACTCGGATCACGGCGCTGGCATCGGTCGATCTGTTCGGTGGGTTGCCCGAACCGATGCGCGAGGAGCTGTGCCAGCAGCTCGCGTACATGCCGTTCGCTGCTGGCGAGGCAGTGACCCGTGAGGGCGACAAGGACGATGGCCTCTATATTCTCGTGGCCGGCGAGGCCGCCGTGCGGATCGGCTCCGGATCCGAGGAGCGCGAGGTCGCCCGGCTCGGAGCGGGCCAGTTCTTCGGCGAGATGTCCTTGATGACCGGCGAGGCGCGCACCGCGAGCGTGATCGCGACGACCGACCTCGTGACGTACCGGATCAGCAAGCCGGCGTTTCAGGCGATCCTCCAGGACACGCCGGCGATGGCCGATCAGATCGCGGAGATCCTGGTCATGCGACGCACCGCCTTGAGTGCCGCAAGGGACGAGCAGGACGGGGTCCGCCGGAGCCGGATGGAGAGCGCGAAGCAGGATCTCGCGAGCAAGATTCGCGGATTCTTCGGCCTCGAACGCAACTGATTGGTCGGGCCAGGTGCGTAGTTTGCTTCGCACCCGGTGAGGAGCTACACACCTGAGTGGGTCACGAGTGATCCACCTAACCGGGATCTGGCTCGGGATTTCGATGACTTGCCCATGTTCGAGCGGTGGCACACAGAGTGCTGCTCTGTTGCCTGTCCCATGACCGATCGTGAAGCCAAGACCCGCGCGGTGAAGATCCTCGCCAAGTCGATCTACCGTGACCTCGAGGCGCAGGGCTTCGACGAGAAGCAGATCGTGTCCCTCGCCACCGAGCTCATCAGCGAGGTGACGTCGAAGATCGCCCGCACGAACGATGACAAGCAGCTGCAGCCGCAGCCGCAGGTCGCGTAGACCACTCCCGGTCCTAGGCCGGTCGATCGATCGACCCGTTCGCGTGCCGCGCGAACCGTCCCGCTTCTCGCGCGTGGACCGGCTCCGCGCTCGGCCACGACCAGCCGCCGAACTGGGTGGTCTGGTAGTCGCGGATCGCCTGGTGGATCTCGGCCTTCGTCGTCATCACGAACGGGCCGTGCTTGACCACCGGCTCACCGATCGGTTGGCCCTGGAGCATGAGCAGCTCCGCTGCCGTGTCCCCGTTATCGATCCGCGCGACCGAATCCGAGCGCAGCTCGATCACCTGGTTCGCGTCGATCGCCTGCCCCGTGATCGCGAGCGTCTTGCCGGCGAAGTAGTAGAGAGCGGCCGCGCCGAGGAGCAGCCGACGAGCGTCGCTCCGGCGGCCATCCAACTCAAAACATCGCGCCTGCTGGGATCACTCACGGAGACATCACGATACGGCGACGCGCGGTCGGTGACCAGCACAGGCCGTGGGACTGACCGTCTCGGAACCCGCAGTCTGTCCCTGGCAGGCCTTCACGAATCGATCTAGGGTGCGCGGCATATGGCGAAGGTACGCATCGGCATCAATGGGTTTGGTCGCATCGGTCGTGGCTTCGTGCGCTGCCTGGCAGCCAAGCCCGACCAGTTCGATCTCGTCCTCATCAATGACCTGACGGATGTCGGCACGCTGGGCCACCTCCTCAAGTACGACTCCGTTCACCGTAAGTTCCCGGGCACGGTCGAGGTCAAGGACGGCGGCCTCGTGATCAACGGCGACATGGTCAAGATCAGCGCGGAGAAGGATCCGACCGCGATCAAGTGGAAGGACGCCGGCGTCGACATCGTGATCGAGTCGACCGGCAAGTTCGTCGACAAGGCGGGCGCGGGCAAGCACCTCATCGGCGGCGCCAAGAAGGTACTGATCAGCGCCCCGGCCAAGGATCCCGACGTCACGATCTGCATGGGCATCAACACGGAGATGTACAAGCCCGCGGAGCACAGCGTGATCTCGAACGCGTCGTGCACGACGAACTGCCTCGCGCCGATGGCGAAGGTGCTCCACGAGACGTTCGGCATCATCTCGGGCCTGATGACGACGATCCACTCGTACACGAACGACCAGCAGATCCTCGATCTGCCGCACAAGGATCTCCGGCGGGCGCGCGCCGCAGCGCTCTCCATGATCCCGACGACGACCGGCGCCGCCAAGGCGCTCAAGGAAGTCCTCCCTGCGATGAAGGGCAAGCTCGACGGCATGGCGATCCGCGTCCCGACGCCGAACGTCTCGCTCGTCGATCTGACGGTGCGCCTCGAGAAGGCAGCCGACGCGAAGACCGTCAACGATGCATTCCGCGCCGCCGCCGCGGGCCCGCTCAAGGGCATCCTCCAGGTGGTCGACGAGCCGCTCGTGTCGTGCGACTTCAACGACGACCGCCACTCGGCATCGCTCGACGCGGCGCTGACCACGGCGATCGGTGATCAGGTGAAGGTTCTCGCCTGGTACGACAACGAGATGGGTTACTCGCAGCGCCTGTTCGACCTCGCGAAGTTCGTCGCGGAGAAGCTGTAGCCGTGCCGCTCCCCAGCGGCATCAAGCACGTCGAGGAGCTGCCGGTCGAGGGCAAGCGTGTCTTCGTCCGGGTCGACTACAACGTCCCGTTCGAGAAGGGCACGAAGAAGATCAGCGACGACGCGCGCATCCAGGCAACGTTGCCGACGCTGCGCCACTTGATCGACCGCGGAGCCCGCATCGTGCTCGGCTCGCACCTCGGCCGTCCCGACGGTCAGGTCAAGCCGGAGCTCTCGCTCGAGCCGGTTGCGGCGCGGCTCGCCGAGATCCTGCAGATCGACATCGCACTCGCCGACGAGCCGGCCGGCGACGGCGCGCGCAAGGTCGTCAGCGATCTACGCGACGGTCAGATCGCGATGCTCGAGAACCTCCGGTTCTCCCCCGGCGAGGAAGCGAACGATGAGGCCTTCGCGCGCCAGCTCGCGTCGTACGCCGACATCTACGTCAATGATGCGTTCGGCACGGCGCATCGCGCGCACGCCTCGACCGCCGGCATGGTGAAGTTCGTCGGCGAGAAGGGCGCCGGCTTCGTGATGGCGAAGGAGATCGACTTCCTCTCCCGCCTGCTCGGCGACATCGATCGCCCCTATGTTGCGGTGCTCGGCGGCAGCAAGGTCTCCGACAAGATCGAGGTCCTCGACGCACTGCTCGATCGGGTCAACGCGATCGTGATCGGTGGCGCGATGGCGAACACGTTTCTCGAGGCGCAGGGCAAGTCCCTCGGCAAGAGCAAGGTCGAGCGCGAGCGGCTGCCCAATGCGCGTAACTTCCTGCGCAAGGCGAGCGAGAAGAACGTCACGGTCTACCTGCCGACCGATGTCATCGTCTCGACGAGCCTGGACGATGACACCGGCAGCAAGGTCGTCTCGGCTGATCAGATTCCGGCGGAGTCGATGGCGCTCGACATCGGTCCCGGCACCATCGAGACCTTCAAGAAGGTGCTCGGCGCCGCACGCACCGTGTTCTGGAACGGCCCCATGGGCGTGTTCGAGAAGCCGAAGTTCGCCGGCGGCACCAACGCGATCGCCCGCGCGCTCGCGGACAACAAGCTCGCTTTGACGGTCGTCGGCGGGGGTGACTCCGCCGCGGCGATCGCGCAGGCCGGCCTCGCGGACAGGGTCTCGCACGTGTCGACCGGCGGCGGTGCCTCGCTCGAGTTCGTGCAGGGCCTCGACCTGCCCGGTATCGCCGCGCTCCGCCCGTAGCACGACGCGCGCGCGTTTGCGCAGGGTGGCGCCTCGATCGGTCTGCTGGCCACGTTCTGATCTGGCCGCCGACCGGATCTACGCGCGCGCGCGGAGTAAGATGGCGCGGATGGCAGCGAAGCGCCTTGCAGTCTTCGACCCATCGGGTCGGCTGCTCGCCGAGCTGGCGCCGCTCGCCGATCGGGCCGGCGTGGCGCTCCAGGCGGTGACCGCGGACCAGATCGCATCCGTGACCTGCGCGGCGATCCTGGTGGCGCCGATGGTCGCGATGGATCTCGGGATCGCGCCGGCGGACGGCCCGCCGCGGTGGATCGTCGGAGATGGAGCAAATGCCGCGCGCGTCGCTGGCGCTGCCGCGCAGGCCGGCGCATCGGGTGTGCTGCTGCTGCCGATCTCGGCGGAGGCGATCGCCGCGGTCGCACACGCGGATGCGACTTCGGCGGACTTCGATCTCGCGCGCGCCCGTGGGCTGATCGCGACCTCGCTCATCGACCTCACCGGCAGCGCGACGGAGACCCTGCTCTCGGTCGCCGAAGGCTTCACCGCGAACGACTGCATCGTGTGGTGGCGTGACGGCGCGCAGATGCTGCCGACCGCCGCGCGCGTCCATCCGACGGACTCCTACCGCACACAGATCGCCGGCGCCGCGCGGATCGCGGCCGCTGCTGCCGGCACGGTGATCGTCGGTGGCCCGAACCCGCGCTCGGTGATCGCGGAGGCCTTGCGGTCGGGTCCGACCGAGGTCGCCGGCCTCGTCGCGATCGTGTCCGACTCGGGTCGGCGGTTCTCGGCGGCCGAACGCACCGATCTCAAGGCGATCGCGGCGCGCCTCACGCGCGAGCTGTCCTGGCTGTCGAGCCATCGCCGGATCGTGGCCGAGGGCGAGCGCCTGATGGCGACCAGCCTCCACGACCCGCTGACCGGCGCGATGACGCGCGGCGCGTTCGAACAGACGATCGCGCACGAGATCGCGTCGGCGCAGCGCCGGGCCGAGAAGCTGACGCTGGTGATCTTCGACGTGGTAGGCACGCGTCGGATCAACCTGCAGCACAGTCACAAGGCAGGCGACGAGGTTCTCGCGCAGGTCTCCGCGAAGATCCGCGCCAACGTGCGTGGCAACGATCCACTCGGCCGGCTCGGCGGCGACGAGCTCGCGGTGCTGCTGGTCGGAGCGAACGACGATCAAGCGACCCTCGTTGTTCGCAAGATCATCTACAAGCTCGAGAACGAGCCGATCCGCGTCGATGACACCACCGAGGTCTCGATCACGGTGCGCGCGGTCGCCACCGAGATCGGAACCGGCGAGCGCAGTGGCGAGTCCGCGCTCGCTCGCTGCTATTCCGCGCTGCGCACCTCCCCGCCAAGCGATGTCCGGATCATCTCGCCGGATGAGCGCACGACCGACTCGGATCCCGGGATGGACACCGGGCAGCTGTCCACGGGCACGATCGTCGGCGGCGCGTACCGCGTCACCCACGAGCTGTCGCGCGGAGCGATGGGCGTCGTCTATCGCGGCGAGGATCTCGGTCTCGGCCGGCCCGTCGCGATCAAGGTGCTGCGCTCCGACCTCGCGTCCGATCGCGATCTGGTCTCGCGGTTCCGCGCGGAGGCGGGCATCCTCGCGTCGCTTCACCACCCGAACCTCGTCCAGGTCTACGCGCTCGGCGAGCACCAGCAGAACGTCTACTTCGTGATGGAGCTCGTCGAGGGTCAGCCCCTCTCGGAGGTCGTGCGCCAGACGCTCGAGCGCCAGGAGTGGTTCCCGACCGCGGCGGTCGCGCAGATCGCACTCGAGATCGGCGACGCACTCGATGCGATGCACGCGTTCGGCCTGATCCACCGCGACGTCAAGCCCGCGAACATCCTGCTCGACCGCGACCGCGATCGCGCGGTGCTCGTCGACGTCGGGGTCGCCGTGCGAGCCGGCGACGCGCGCGACGCCGCGGGGACACCGGGCTTCGCCGCGCCGGAGTCGTTCCTCGATCAACCCGACGCACCGACGACGGATGTCTACGGCCTGGCCGCCACGGTGTACTGCATGCTGACCGGACGTCCGCCGTTCGGCTCGGGCCCGGCCCCCCAGGTCGTCCAGCGCCAGCTCTCCGATCCGCTGACACCCCCATCGCAGCTACGCAGCTCGCTTTCGGAGGCGGTCGACACCGTGCTCGCGAAGGCGCTTGCGCCGACGCCGAAGAAGCGCTGGGCATCCGCATCGACGTTCGCGCTCGCACTCGGCCGCGCGCTCGAGCGGTTGCCCGCTGATCACGTGGTCGAGGGCCGCCGCGGCGAGGATCCCGACGCAGCCGCACAGGCGCTGTTCGCACCGACCGCGGGAATCGCCGCGCCGGATCTCGAGCTGCCGAACGACGGCCCGCCGATCACCACCGGGCTCGTGCGTGCCGTGCATCTGCGCGTGCTGTCGAAGCTGTTCCAGCATCACCTCGGCGAATCGGGGATCGCGAAGCTCATCAACGAGAACCCGACACTCGCCAACGTCCTGGCGCCGACCCTCGCCCCGCTTGCCTGGGTCGAGCTCTCGGAGCTGGTCAGCGCGCTCGAGCTCGCGCACGAACGGATGCCGAACCAGCTCGTGCCGCGCAAGGTCGGACGCGGAACCATGAGCGCGACGTTCACGCACCTGTTCGGTGCGGATCCAACGACGCTATCCGCGGAGACGGTGCTCGCTGCGCTACCGTCGTTCTGGGATCGCTACCACACGTGGGGTTCCGTCGAGATCCAGGTCCATCCTGGCAGCGCGGACATCGCGATCATCGGCCACGCTGGCTCGGCCGAGGTCTGCGTGCTGGTCGGCGCGGAGCTCGAGCGCATCGTCGAGCTGACGGGAGCCGGTGCGGTTGGCGCAACCCACACATCGTGCGCGCTCACCGGTGGCGACCGCTGCGAGTTCCGCCTGAGCTGGACGACCGACTGACCCGCGGCGTCCCCCAAGGGGACTGGCTCGCCTGACAGCTCGCTGGCGTGTTACGACTTCCGCGATGCGCACTCCCTTTGTCGTCGGCAACTGGAAGCTCAACAAGACGATCGCCGAGTCCCTCGCGCTGGTCACCGATCTGAAGAATCAGCTCGGCGCAGTCAAGGGTGTCGCCGTCGGCGTGGCGCCGGTGTTCAGCGCGCTGCACTCGGTCGCGAAGCGCCTCGAGGGATCTTCGATCGCGACGTGCGGTCAGAACTGTCACTACGAGGCGAGCGGCGCGTGGACCGGTGAGGTCTCCGCTCCGCTGCTCGCCGACGCCGGCGCGAGCTGGGTGATCGTCGGGCACAGTGAGCGCCGCCAGTTCTTCGGAGATACCAGTGAGTCGGTCGGCAAGAAGGCGCGCGCAGTCCTGGCCGCGAACCTCGGCGCGATCGTCTGTGTCGGTGAGCTGCTCGCGGAGCGCGACGCCGGCCGCACGCTCGCCGTCGTCGACGAGCAGCTCGCAGGTGGGCTCGCGGGCATCGACGCAGCCGGCGCGGCGAAGATCGTCATCGCGTACGAGCCCGTGTGGGCGATCGGAACCGGGCGGACCGCGACGCCGGCGCAAGCGCAGGAAGTCCACGCACACATCCGCGCGTGGTTGGCCAATCGGTTCGGCGCCGCCACCGCCGACACGATCCGGATCCAGTACGGCGGCTCGGTCAAGCCGTCCAATGCGGAGGCTCTGATGAGCGAGAAGGACATCGACGGCGCCCTTGTCGGTGGTGCATCCCTCGAAGCGGCTGATTTCATTGCCATCGTCAAGGCGGCGCGGCCTAGCTAGCGGCTTGCACCCACTCCGCCGTTGGGCTAGAAGCTAGGTCCGCAATGTCGACGCTGATCACCGTCTTGCACGTCATCGTGTGCCTGTTCCTGATGCTCACGGTGCTCCTGCAGAGCGGCAAGGGTGGCGGCATGGGAGCGGCGTTCGGTGGCGGCAATGCCGCGACCGTGTTCGGCGGCTCGGGTGCCTCGACCTTCCTTCGCAAGCTCACCGCGGGCGCCGCGACGGTCTTCATGATCACGTCGATGGTCCTCGCGTTCATCGCGAGCCACAATTCGGCCGACGCGCTCGAGAAGTTCGGCGAGTCGCAGGCCAAGCTCGCTGCCGACAAGGAAGCGGCGAAGGCGAAGGCGCTGCAGGACGCTCCGGCACCAGGCACGGGCTCCGCGGGTTCCGCGGCTGCACCGATCATGATGGAGCCGGGCATGATGGAGCCGGGCATGATGCCGCCGGGCTCGACGCACACCGGCTCCGCCGGCGACGGCCCGGGTAACCCGGGTGGCGGTGCGAGTGGGTCCGCGGTCACGCCCGCCGAGACGCCGGTTCCCGCCGGCGCGACCGATGCGAAGCCGAACCCGGCGACGCCAGCCGGCATGAACGCAGCCCCCGCCGAGAAGTCCGCGCCGACGTCGCTGCCGCCGATCGCGAAGCCGCCTGCCGAGAAGCCCGCGCCTGCAACGACGCCCACTCCGGTGAAGCC
>JACCQV010000341.1 GCA_013813945.1 Deltaproteobacteria bacterium
CGGTGTGCTCGCCGCGGTCGCGCGCGGTGGTGGCGGTAGCTACCTCGCGTGGGCGCCCGGCCAGACCGTGCAGGCCGCGGCGATCGCGGGCCTCGAGTCGACGTTCGGGACCTCGCTGCGCGCGGCGACGCTCGAGCTCCCCGCCGGCCTCACCGACGTCGCACCGACGGTGCTGCCGACGATCCGCGCCGGCGAGGAGATCCTGGTCGCGGCGCGCGTCACCGGCGAGGTCCAGGGCGATGTCGTGATCCGCGGCCTGGTCGCGGGCCAGCCGTACGAGCAGCGCTACCCGCTGACCCTCGCGGTGTCGTCGGCGGCCGGCAACGGCTTCGTGCCGCGGCTGTGGGCCTCGCTCGCGATCGATCAGCTCGAGCGTGGGGGCCGCGGCGAGGACCGGGCGCGCGTCGTCGCGCTCTCGCAGGGCTACGGCGTGATGTCGAAGGAGACGTCGCTGCTCGTGCTCGAGTCGGCGGCGATGTTCGACGCGTTCAGTGTCGATCGCGGCACGCCGACGCAGAAGTGGACCGGCGAGGACGGCGTCGAAGAGGCCACCGCGCAGGGCACGATCGACTACGCGCCGAGCCCCGCCGACGCGGGCGGCGCGGGCGCCGACAAGGCCGACCTGGTGGGTGGCGGCGCGCCGCCCGCCAGCGCGCCGATGAACGAGGAGGACGCGAAGGAGAGCTCGGCGAAGCGTGCGCAGGCCGTGCGCCTCGATGACGACGAGGACTCCGGGCGGGGCT
This sequence comes from Deltaproteobacteria bacterium, assembly GCA_013813945.1. Classification (GTDB taxonomy): domain Bacteria; phylum Myxococcota_A; class Polyangia; order Haliangiales; family Haliangiaceae; genus JABFXX01. The sequence continues at coordinate 744 of JACCQV010000341.1, forward strand.
TCCGGAGCCGCCGCGGCGGCATGATCCCGATGCGCCGGGTGTGGTTCCGCGTGCCCTCGGTGACCCGCTACGACGCGGTGAGCCCCACCATCCAGCACGCCATCGAGCAGGCGGAGGACGAGCTGACCGCGAACCCGGATAGCCGCGAGCGGCACCGCGCGCTGGTCCAGGCGCTGGCATACGCCGGCGAGCTCGAGCGCGCCCGCGAGATCGCGGCCCGCTGGCTCGAGCGCGACAAGCTCGACCCGCAGGCGCTCGGCTATCAGGCAGACCTGCTCGGCCGCGACGGTCAACGCGAGCTCGCGCTCCGCACGCTCGCCGGTCTGATCGACCTCGATGCCGATCGCGTCGAGCTTCACGAGCGGATGGTCCGGGCGTACGAGATGGCCGGTCGACTCTCGCAGGCGTGTGCGCATCGGATCTCGCTGACCGCACTGGCGCCGAAGAACATGACCGTGGCTGGCGCAACGATGCGCTGCCTGCGCTCGGTCGGTCGCGAGCGCGACGCCCAGCTGATCGTGCGTGCGCTACCCGACGACGCCACCCGCGCGGCCGCCGAGAAGGCCGCGACCGTTCCGGCACTCGCGCCGCGGATCGGTGGCGACCTCGTCGTCAACGCGCGCTGGGAGGGCAACGTCGATCTCGACCTCTCGGTCGTCACGCCGGACGGCAAGCGCGTCTCCTGGATGGGCGGGCGCACCGACGTCGTCGTCGGCGATGCGAGCAGCACCGACAAGGAGCAACTCGCTCTGAAGTCGCTCAAGCGCGGCAACTACCTGATCGAGGTCACGCGCGGTGGCGCGTCGCAGGGTCCGATCCGCGGCACGCTCGACATCACCATGCTGGGCACGAAGCGGTCACTGCCGTTCGAGCTGCTCGGCTCGCGCGCGGTGGTCGGTCGCCTCGCGATCGCCCTCGAGGAGCGTCTCGAGCAGGTCAGTGATTTCGGCATGGTGCCCTCGCCTCCCCAGGCGCAGGTCGTCATCAGCGGGATCAGCGATCAGGCTGCGGCGCGCGTGGTTCGCGCGCGCGCTGGAATCTATCGCGCGTGCTACCAGAGGCTGCTCGGCGCGGACCCCTCCCTGGCGGGTCGGCTCGATGTCTCGATGGTCATCGACGCGAACGGCAACGTGCTCAATGCGATGGCCGGTGGGTCGATGGGTAGCGGGGTCAGCGTGTGCGTGCAGAGCAACCTGCAGCGCCTGCGGTTTCCCGCGGGCGTCGCCCAGGACCTCCGGTTCTCGATGACGTTCCGGACGAGCAACTAGCGGCGGGTCACTCCCAGGTCGACTCGATCTGACACCACTCGTCGCCACGCGTGCGGCACTTGGTCTCGATCGTCTTGACCTCATTGCCGCCCGACAGCTCGACGGAGCGTTGACACCAGCCCGCCACCGACATGCAGTGAACGCGGTGCGGTGTGTCGAAGTCGCGAATCTTGAGCACCGCGGTCTTCGGGCCGCGCGTCAGGACCTCGAGCACGCCGGTGTCATAGTGGGCGCTCCACAGCCGAACTGCGCGACCGAGGATCCAGTGGGTCGTTCCGACCTTGTAGAACAGCCGGTAGATCGTCGTCAGGTTTGCATCGGCGCCGTGACGTGCCAGCTCGTGAACGAGCGACAGGTCGCCTTTACCGAAGATCCGATCGACATTGGTGATCAGCTCGATGAACTGCTCGAGCGGATACCAGGTCGCCTTCGAGATGCCGCGCTCGATGTTCGCCCGCAGCTCGGCCGAGCACTGCGGAAGCAGCCGGTCCATCCCGGGCTCCCCGTGGTTCAGCTGAACCCACAGGACGCGCGAGGAGAGCGCGCTTCCCTTGACGTTGGCCACACCTGAGTATACGCCGCAGTCGTGACCACTCGCCAAGATCCCGTCGATCCGCTTCGTTTGCTGGAGGATATGGAGGCCAAGGCCGCCCTCGCTGGAGGGGCGACGCGCATCGCCAAGCAGCACGAGGCCGGCAAGCTCACCGCTCGCGAGCGCATCCTGGCGCTCCTCGACGAGGACAGCTTTGTCGAGCTCGACAAGTTCGTCACTCATCGCTGCGCAGACTTCGGCATGCAGGATCAGAAGATCCTTGGCGACGGCGTCGTCACCGGGCACGGGACCGTCGACGGCCGGCCGGTCTGCGTGTTCGCTCAGGACTTCACCGTGTTCGGCGGCTCCCTGTCCGGAGCGTACGCGCAGAAGATCTGCAAGGTGATGGACCTCGCGACGAAGATCGGCTGCCCGGTGGTCGGGCTCAACGACTCCGGCGGAGCGCGCATCCAGGAAGGCGTCGAGTCGCTCGCGGGCTACGCCGACATCTTCCTGCGCAACGTGCTGAGCTCGGGCGTCGTCCCCCAGCTGTCCGCGATCATGGGGCCGTGCGCGGGCGGCGCCGTCTACTCGCCGGCGATCACCGACTTCATCCTGATGGTCGATCGCACCTCGTACATGTTCATCACCGGCCCCGAGGTGATCAAGACCGTGACCCACGAAGAGGTCACCAAGGAGCAACTCGGCGGCGCCGCGACCCACGCGAGCAAGTCCGGCGTGTCGCACTTCACCGAGCCGGATGAGCTGTCGTGCATCGCGCGGCTGCGCGAGCTGCTGGCGTTCATGCCGGGCAACAACGCCGAGGATCCGCCGATCGTACCGACGCAAGATCCGCCGGACCGCGAGAACGAGGCGCTCGACACCGTGGTCCCCGCGGAGTCGAACAAGTCCTACGACATCAAGAAGATCATCACGGGCGTCGTCGACGACGCGAAGTTCGTCGAGGTGCAGAAGGATTTCGCGAAGAACATCGTCTGCGGCTTCGCGCATTTCGAGGGCCGGTCCACCGGCATCGTCGCGAACCAGCCGCTGCACCTCGCGGGTTGCCTCGACATCGATGCGTCGATCAAGGCCGCGCGGTTCGTGCGGTTCTGTGACGCATTCAACATTCCGATCGTGACGTTCGTCGATGTACCCGGATTCCTCCCCGGCACGACGCAGGAGTACGGCGGCATCATCAAGCATGGTGCGAAGCTGCTCTATGCGTTCGCCGAGGCGACGGTTCCGAAGATCACCGTGATCACGCGCAAGGCCTACGGTGGTGCGTACGACGTCATGTCGAGCAAGCACATCCGCGGCGACGTCAACGTCAGTTATCCCGCGGCGGAGATCGCCGTGATGGGACCCGAGGGCGCGGTCAACATCATCTTCCGCAGCGAGCTCGACAAGATCACCGACGAGAAGGCGAAGGCTGAGGCGCGTGCGCGGTTCACCGCGGAGTACAAGGAGCGGTTCGCGAACCCCTACAAGGCGGCGTCGCTCGGCTACATCGACGAGATCATCCGCCCGCGCGAGACCCGGTGGACGATCGTCCGCTCGCTGCGCATGCTGAAGAACAAGCGCATGACGAACCTGCCGCGCAAGCATGGCAACATCCCGCTCTGAGGTCAGGTGCGAGCGCTCGTTCTCTCGATCGCGGTGATCGCGGCCTGCCGGAAGCCAGCGCCGGTGAAGCCCCTGCCGCCGATGTCGCACACGGCGTACGCCTACTACCTCGACGCCAAGCTCGCCGGCCATCGCTCCGAGTGGGACACCGCCGTGGTGTCGCTCGCCGCTGCGGCGAAGGCCGCGCCGGATCAGCCGATGATCGTGGTCGAGCTCGCGCGCGCTCTCGGCAAGGCGAAACGCGAGGCCGCCGCGCGCGAGGCGCTCGCGATCGCCCGGCAGAAGTGGCCCGATCACCCGGAGGTCTGGCTGGTGTCCGGAGATCTGCTCGCACCGAAGGAAGCGATCGGCGCGTATCGCCGCGCGATCGAGCTCGACCCGGACGATGAGCGTGGCTATCTCGGGCTCGCGAAGCTGGAGTCACCCGCCGCTGCAGAAGCGACGCTGCGTGCTCTCGTGCGCCGGATCCCGACGTCGGTCGATGGGCACTTCCGGCTCGCGAAGCGCTTCGTGCAGCGCGGTGAGCTCGACGATGCCACGCGTGAGCTGCGCGCGGTGCTCGAGCGCGATCCGGACCATATCGACGCACGCATCGAGCTCGCGCGCGTGCTGCGTCGCAGCGGCAAGCTCGCGCAGGCGATCGAGCAAACGCGCAGCGCCTTCGATCGCAGCGGCCAGGCACTCGACATCGCCGAGGAGCTGTACTGGTTATTGTGTGAGGCCGATGACCGCACCGCGGCGATCGATCTGCTGACACTGCTCGACGACGATCGCAGCGATCTCGATGCGCTCGCCGCGGTCGCACGCCTCCACCACGGCCTCGGCCTGCTCGCTCCGGCCCGCGGGATCGTCGCGCGGATCGCGACGGTCGATGCCGTTGCTGCCACGCTGCTCGAGGCCGAGCTCGATACCAGGGCAGATCCGGCTGGCGCGGCTGCGAAGCTGATGGCGATCTCCGTCGACTCTGCACTGTTCGCGGAGGCACGCCGGCTCGCTGCCGAGGCGCTGCTTGCTGCGAATGATCCGAAGGCAGCGACGGCAGCGCTCGCGCCGGTGCGCGCCGCTCACCCCAAGGATCTCGATGTCGCGCTACTCGCCGCGCGCGCGCGTGCAGATGCAGGAGATCGCGATGGCGCGAAGAAGCTGGCCGCCGGGCTCGGTGACGGGCTCGGCCCATCGCTGGTCCGCGCGCGGCTCGCCGATCACATCGGCGACGTGGAAGGTGCACTCGCAGTGCTCGAGCCGCTGATCCGCGAACATCCCGACTCTGCGATCGCGCTCAACCTCGCGGGCTATCTGCTCGCGGATGCGAACCGCCGGCTTCCCGATGCGGAGAACTGGCTGCGCAAGGCACGCGACCTCGCGCCGGGAGATCCGGCCGTCCTCGATAGCTGGGGCTGGCTCCTGCTGCGCAAGGGGGACAGCCGCGGTGCGGTCCGTGCGCTCGACCGCGCCTCGCGATTTGCACCCAACGAGCCGGAGATCCTGGTTCATCTCGCCGCGGCGTGGATCGCCGACGGCGCCCCGAAGACGGCAGCCGGTCTGCTCGACCGTGCGGCCGCGATGCGCCCGTCTGCCGCGGTACAGCGTCGGATCGGCACCGTGCGTGCCACCTTGCCGGCCCCCCCGCGAGCCGCCCAGTGATACGATGATCGGCATGAAGCGCGCGATGCTCGTGGCGGTGTTCCTCGCAGTGGGCTGCAAGAAGGCCCCGTCCGAGGAACAGTGCAAGCAGCTGCTCGATCACCTGGTCGACCTCGAGTTCAAGAAGGCCGGCGCCGCGGGCGCGACCGACGCGATGAAGGCCGACATCACGAAGCAAAAACAGGCCGTCGCGTCCGCGAAGTCGGTCGAGTTCATCGACGTCTGCGTCAACAAGACTGCGAAGAGCCGCATCGAGTGCGCGCTCGCTGCGACCGACCTCGACGCCGTCGCCAAGTGCGACGAGCAGAAGTAATCAGCGCGCTGCGAGCACGGCGTCCGCGACGACTTCGCCGACTGCCGGTGACGCGGTCGCACCGTGGCCGCCGAGCCCGGCCGCCCACACGAGCCACGGCCGCTGCGGATCGCGCCCGAGTCGCATCGTGCGATCTGGCGTGAAGCTGCGCTGACACGCCCACTGACGCTCGATCTTTGCCCGAGCGAGAGCCGGGGCGTTGTTCGCGAGAACGGCGCGCATGTTTCGCTCGCCGTCGGGATCCGTCTGCGCATCGCACGGGCGACCGAGCGTCGCGTCGCATGCGGACGTCAGGATGCCGCCCTCGTCTGCGCGGACGTAGAGCTCGTCGCTACCGAGGTGCCAGAGGTATGGCGCGTCGGCGCGCGCGTCAGCCTCGAGCACGAACAGATGGCGGCGGTACGCCTCGAGCGGCGGATCGCCGGTGATGGCGCCCGCCCACGCACCACTCGCGTCGACGACCACGCGCGCTTCGATCGACCCACGTGCGGTGACCACGCGCGCACCTGCCCCACCAGCCTCGATCCGCTCCACGCCTGCACCGAGAGCAACGTGCGCGCCGTCGGCGTAGCGCGCGAGCAGCGAGCGAATGTCGATCACGCCGTCGGAGGGGACGGCGAGACCGGCAACGATCGAGAGGCGCTCGAGCTGCGGCCAGTGCGCGAGCACCGCGGTGCGATCGATGACGGTTGCATCGAGCCCGTGACGTCTCGCGCGCGCGACGTACGCATCGACTGCCGTGGCGTCGTCGAACGTGAGGATGCCGCCGGTAGGTCTCCAGGCGGTCGCCAGCTCGCTGCGCAGCAGCGCCGCGCCGCGGATCGTGAGCGCTGTGATCGCGTCGTCCTCGGCGAGCTGGCGTCCGAGCCCCGCGCCTCGGCCACTCGCGAAGCGCCCGAGCGCCGGTTCGCGTTCGAGCACGATCGAATCGACGCCGCGGCGTCGGAGCGCCCATGCCGTGGCACATCCTGCGAACCCGCCGCCGATGATCGCGACATCGATCTGCGACGGCAGCTCGCTCACCCGCGCCTTGTAGCACGCGGACCATGGCAAACTCGTTCATCATGCCCCGCCTGATCCGGATCGATACGGATGACGCCATCGGCACCATCAGCGACGCGCAGCTCAAGTTCCTGACGGAGCAGCTCGAGGTCGAACACGGCGAGGACCAGGACTACTTCATCGATCGCGAGACGCTCGAGCTGATGTCCGATAACGGTGCGGACGCCGAGCTCCTGGCGCTGCTGGAGAAGGCGATCGGCGACGACGACGAGATGAAGATCGCCTGGGAATAGCCGGCTGGGGGGCTCGCCCACTTGCCGGTGGCTAGTCGGGTTGCGGATCCCAACCCCCTGATCCCGCAGGCTTGGCTCGAATTATCGGCGGCACTCCCCTTGCTCGAAGGGGGGGTATGAAGCGACTCGCCACTCTCCTCGCCATCTCCGCCCTCGCTGCCCCCGCCTGCGTGGCCGAGGACGACATGTACGATGGAGAGGCCATCAAGTCCGAAGATGGCAAGGCTGACGCGAGCGCCCTCGCGGTGTTCGTCAACATGGACATCAAGGGCAGCCTGCTCACCGATTCGAGCTGGGACGACACCAAGACCATCCAGGACCAGCTGCTCTACACCGTCGGTCACCTCAACGAGCAGAACTCGCTGGGTCGGATCGACAAGATGGTGCTGAAGAGCGCGACCAAGACCACCGTGGGCGGCAAGACCAGGATCGACTACGAGGTCACCCTGCCGGTCGCCTGGGGCAAGCGCAACGCCGTCCCCAACACGTACACGTTGAAGCTGCCGATGGACATCTCGAGCGCGGGCCAGACCGCCTTCGCAACGAAGTACAGCCATGACTGCGTCGACGTCGGCGCGCATGACGTCGATGCGGGCTCGATGTTCTACTACTACCGCCCGAACGCGAGCGGCTGCACCCTCGCCCCCGCCGACCTCCTCGTCGTCGAAGCGACTGTCTCTCCGAGCCCGATCCAGACCACCGGCAAGTTCCCCGAGTACAACAAGGTCTGGGAAGACGGCGCGCTCAACGTCGTCGCCATCTTCGGCAAGTACGAGGACGGCGCGACGACATCGTCTGACGCCGGCATCGCCGCCTACAACGAGTTCATCGCCGCGATGAAGACCGAGCTCAGCACCCGCGGGCTCGTCACCGTCCCCGCCACGATCCCGAGCTCCCCCGGCGTCGGTACGCCCGACATCGAGATGACGGCGACCCTCCCCGGTGGCAAGAAGATCAAGGTAACCGCGCTGCTCTCCGACAACGTCCTGACCGGTCTGTCGGAGACTGGCTTCCGCACCCGCTACGAGAACGCGTCGACGCGCGCTGACTTCATCGTCTACAACGGCCACGCGGGCCTCGGCGCCAACGTCCGCGGGCTCGCCTCGGCGGGCAAGTGGGTCGCCGGTCAGTACGTCGTCGTCTTCATGAACGGCTGTGACACGTTCGCGTACGTCGATGATGCCCTGAACATCGCGCACAAGAACATCAACCCGGACGACACCACCGGCTACAAGTACATCGACATCGTCACCAACGCGATGCCGTCGTTCTTCCACTCGATGGCGGACGCTTCGATGGCGATGTTCCGCGGCCTCGCGGCGCACGATGACCCGAAGACCTACGAGCAGATGTTCCGCAACATCGACTCCGCCGAGGTCGTCCTCGTCTCCGGCGAGCAGGACAACACGTACACCCCCGGTGGTGGCGGTACCCCGACGGCATGGGGCGGCATCAACACCAGCGCCGGCGTCGCGAAGGGCGAGACCAAGAAGTTCCCGACCCCGGTCCTCGCCGCTGGCAAGTATCAGTTCGCGATGACCGGCTCGAGCGGCGACGCCGACCTCTACGTCAAGATCGGCCGCGAGCCGACCGCGAGCAGCTTCGATTGCCGCCCGTACAAGACCGGCTCGAACGAGACCTGCGAGGTCACCCTCGCGCAGCCCGCAGCCATCTTCGTTCAGGTCCGCGGCTACGCGACCGGCACGTCGGCCTTCAAGCTGGTCGGCAAGAAGATCTGACCGGCCCCAGGAGACCAGGTCTCACGGGCCGCGTAGCCATTTTCGGGGCATGCTCGAGGGGTGAGGGCTCTCGCGCTCGTCGGCTTGCTCCTGCACCTGATTCCCGTGCTCGCGCACGCGGACGTCGAGAGCGAGACCACCCGCGCCACCGCCGCGCTCACCGCCGGCATCCGCGCCCACGACACCCGTGCGATCGCAAAGCTGTTCGGCTCGAAGTTCACGAACGGCGGCGTGTGGTTCGCCGATGCGGCATGCGCCACCGAGTTCGCCGAGCCGAGCGATGTCACCGGCAAGCGCGTCCGCGTGTTCGTGCGCTGCCTCGCGAAGCATCGCGTCCAGCTCTCCACCCGCGTGTCGTCGCGGCGCGAAGGTGCCGTCCTGACCGTCGAGCCCGGCATCGAGATCGAGCTCTCGTTCCGCGACTCGCAGGTTCGCTGGATCGGTCACCCACTCCATTCGGCGACTGGCCCGATCATCCCCACGCTCACGGCGCAGGCCTTCGAGGCGCTGCGTACCCGCGGCACGACCAACCTCGACCGGGCGCTGCCCGCCAAGGCACTCGAGCTCGCGCCCGGCGGCTGGACCTCGGCCTGGATCAAGATCTGCCTCGACGAGCGCGGTGCGAAGGCCGCCGTCACCTATCACGGCGTTTCATCATCCGCCGTGGGAGACGCGTTCCTCCGTGCGATCGACGACTGGACGTTTCGGCCGTTCGAGCTCCGCGGCACCGCGATCGCTGCGTGCTCGCTCTCGCACCTGACCTATCCCACCGACAAGGCGCCAGCGATCGAGACGCTCCCCACGACCTCGATGCCCGGCTCCAACGTCCAGCTCTACGAAACCGATGGTCTCGACACCCTCGAGATCTACGGCGGATTCGGCCAGGTGCCGCCCCCCGCGGCGCCCTCGCCACAGTCGATCGCATCCAACAAGCTCGAGCGACTCCGGATCTCCGGCACGCGCGATGTCGAGCCAGATGCAGTCACACGCGCACAGATGATCGGCGCCGGCCGGCTCTCGGTACTCGCGACGATCAAGCTCTGCGTCAGCACGCGCGGGCGCGTGGCGTCAGCGACAGTGCAGAAGTCGAGTGGGTTTCCGGCGTACGACCAGAAGATCCTGCGCGAAGCCGGTCGCTGGACCTACCGGCCGTACGTGATCGCGAAGAAGCCGGTCGACGTGTGCACGAGCGTGTCGTTCTTCGTCGTGCCCGATCCGACGATGCTCAATCCCTGAGTCGGTTATCCACTGTGCACCCCACCTGAAAATGGAACAGTACCGATTTCTCAGGAGGACCATCGAGCGCGTGGGAGGCTCGGCTCTCGGCTCAGAAGCCGGGCTTGACCTGAGTCGTCGTCGTCGTGTCGGCGGTCGCGCCGACCACGTGAGCGCGGAACGTCATTCCGTTGTACGTCGCCGAGACGGTGGTATCGCCAGGCGGCACGTTGGTGATGAACCAGGCGCCCTCACCCTGCGGATCGAACGAGCTCGCGTCGAACGGGGCATCGCCCACCACGGCGGTACCCTGCTTCACCTCGACGGTCGCGCCGGCGATCCCTTTCGGGGGCGTGGCGCAATCGGTGACGAGGATCGCGAGCATCGAGTTGCCGGCAGTCTGATTGACGCCGACGAAGGCAAGCGCCTGGACCAGCGTGTTGGTGAGCATGATGATCGGCACGCCGCCCTGGTTCATGGTCAGCGGCGAGGCCGGATACACATACGTCGTGCGGTTTCCGGTCTTCGTCGCGATCAGGTAGCCCTCGAGTGGCGTGCCGCCGGTCGTGGCAGCGGCCGTAGTGAACGTTCCCGCCGCTGGCGTGGGTCCCACGGTGCCGAGGTTGTTCTGCCCGGTGCAGTTCCCCTTGCACGCCTGGACCGTCACGCCCGAAGCGGCGCGGATCGCCGGGTTCTGCCCGTTCAGGTAGAGCTCCTGCGCAGTTCCGGCGAGCGTGATCGTCGCGGTCGCGGTGGTCGGCGCGGTGTTCTGGTAGCAGCTGAGATCGTAGCTCGGCGCATCCGGCACGTACGCATCGGGCGGCGCGTCCGGGGGCGCATCGACGATCTTGGGAGCGTCGGGCGTGGAGGAGCCATCACCGCTGCACGCGGCAGCGAAGGCGATTGCAGCAATGGTGACGACGGCGCTGAGGTTCCCCATGCGGGCTTTCGTACACCGGATCGCAGCACCCCTCCAAGGGAGAACTTTGCGACCTGGCGCACGTTGCGCCCCGTGGGCGCCCCATCTGAAGCGTCTTACGCAGCGAGCTTGCGCTTGACCAGGAGGCCGAGGCCACCGATCACGACGAACGGGAACAGGAAGTTCGTGCGGATCCGCATCGCCACGTAGCCGATGCCGAACGCGAGCGCGACGCTCTTGCCGGGGTGCTCGTTGACGAACTTCACGAGCTCGCCATAGGCGGCAGACGCCTTGTCGCGAGCCTCCGTCGAGACCTCGCTGATCTGCGACTTGATCTCGTTGACGGCTTCGCCGCCGTGATCGACGAGCGTCTTGACGCTCTCCTTGACCTGGGCGAAGTCGGGGGTATTCGTGGTGGCGCCGCCGTATTGCTTGTTCATGCCCCTGGTCCAAAGCACGCGCCGTGCCTCGATGGAGGGCGGATTTCGGAGGTACTCGGCGCTCGCACTGCGCGCCAGTGACCCGGCGGGCTGATCCGCACGTCACCGGCGGCGAAGAAGGACGATGTGCTCGGCTTTCGCGCGATCCTGAAACGATCGGCGCTCGCCGGCGCCGAGCATCGGGCGTTGCTGGCTCGCCCAGGCATCGATGAAGAGCTCGTCGGTGAGGGCGCTCCGGACATCGTCGAGCGCGTACATCGGACGGCCCCCGGCATAGGAATCCCCGATGACGATCGCGGCAACACCACCGGGCTCGAGCGCGCGCGCGATCGAGGTGACGCAATCTGCGAGGTCGCCACGCCACGATCGCTCGCCCTGGGGGCCGGCCATGAAGCTGCGGCGCGATCCGATCTCGCCGGCATCGAGCTCGCGGTGACGCAGGCCGAGGAAGTCGAAGCGGAGGCGCTGGTGCTCCGCGTAGTCATAGGTCCCGGCGTAGGGCGGTGACGTCAGGATCGCTGCGGCGCTGCCGTCGGGCACGATCTCGTGGAGCTTGCGGGCGTCATGCTCGTAGACATCCGGGGGTCCGCCGGCCGGGGCGAGATCGTCGAGCCCCGCGACCAGCAGCTCGACGCGCGCCACGAAGTTCCGGGCGGCGGCACCGCGCGCGACGTTGCGATCGACCCACGTGCCGTCGGTGTCGGAGGTTCGGGACGAGACCTTGTAGAGGATCGCCGACAGGCACGCGGTCAGGATGTCCGCGAGCTCGGGATCGTCCTCGCGCATGTCGTCGATCGTCATCGCGATCAATTCGAGCTCGCGGCGGACGTGCGGAGCGAACCATGCGGCGAGCCGGCGGTTGCGTGCGTTCGGATCGAAGCCGGTCGGCTTCCGCATCTTCCCGGGCTCGGCACCCGAGCGACGGGCTGCCTTGCCGGCGGCGAGCACGGTGCCGCTGATCTCGTGACCGACATCGCGGAGCTTCGCGCGTCGCTTCGCCGGTGCGGTCCACGTCTTCGCACGGGCGACCAGCACCGCGAGCGGATTGAGATCGGAGCCGACCGCGCGCAGACCGGCGGCCCGGGCCTCGACGAGCGACGTTCCGGAACCGCAGAACGGATCGACGAGCAGCGAGCGCTCGCGGACGTTACTCGCGATGATATCGACGAGCACGCGTGCGGTCGCCGGATGCAGGCGCGCTGGGTAGCTGTGGAATGGGTGGGTCAGGGATTCCGCGACCTCGTGATCGAGCGCAGCGGCACGCAGGGCCGCGACGAGTCCTTCGGCGAGCTCGCGCGGTCCGTCCGCGAAGATCCGACCCGGAGCCCGCGGCATCGAGAGAGCACGGCGCTGGCGTCCAGGTCGAGGCACTGCCGGCAGGCTACCGGATCGACGATCATCTGTCCTGTTCACTGCGAAGACCAATGCGGGTCAGTTAGCGCGTTCCGGCGTCGTGCACGTGTCACGTGTCACGTGCTCGTACACGTCCACGATCATCGGCAGAGCTTGTTCAGCGCGCCGACCACCCGGACCAAGAGCTGCTTGGCCGCAGCCAACGCCGAGTCTGTGCAAGCGGGAACATAGGCATTTCTGACCGGCGGTCTGAAGTGCCACCCATCTACCCGGTTTGCAGCGCCGAGTAGCCATGCGGAAGGCCCTGAACACGAACGCCAGGTGTTCGATCGCGCGCTGATAGACGTCGAGCCTCTCGTAGTCGAGCATGCCGCACCTATGGCTGCGTCTCGGCCCGGTTGCCTGTTCGTGGACGTGGACGTGGACGTGCCACGTGACAC
>JACCQV010000384.1 GCA_013813945.1 Deltaproteobacteria bacterium
GGGGCGGTTCCGCCGAAGCAGACGACCGGCACGCTCTCCGGCCCGCTGTGCCAGAACGACGGCTGTGCCTGCGCGAAGACCGAGGCAGACGCCGGAGTGCCGGACGACGGGGGCCGCAAGCGGTTCGAGCTCCGGCTCAAGAGCGCGCAGGAGCTCTGGGTCAAGCTGCCCGGCGACATGTCGCTGTACAAGAACAAGGAGAAGGTCGAGGCGTGCTTCTACGTCGACCTCGCTCCCGGGGAGCACCCGATCTCGTTGCGGGCGTCTGACCCGGTCGGTGTCTCCGCCGAGCTTGTCGTGCGCGAGATCGGCGCGAAGACCGGCAGCTTCTACAACACGTTCCAGTTCGAGTGCGGGAACCCGGGTGCGTGCTCGTTCGAGGAGCTCGACGCGGTGAAGGAGAGCTACAAGCAGTACGCGCGCGGCCTCCACGACACGTGCGGCTCGACCCGGATCAAGGGCATCGCCTGGGATCACGGCAAGGCGCCCGACGGCACGCACCCGAGCGAGCTCGTCGTGCGCGCGACGCTCGATGTCTACAAGTTCCCGCCGTGGAAGAAGTCCGGCGACGAGACCTGCGGTGAAGGCGGTGGCCGCGGCCCTGGCGGTGAGTCCGAGGGCGAGCCGGATCCCGCCGCGCCGCCCGCGCCATGAGCTGGGCCGACCTCGACAAGGTCCAGGTCGGCAAGCCGCGGGCAGACGGCAGCGGCATGGTCGTGATCCGCGACGAGCGAACGACCAGCGCGATTCTCGAGACCCGGCCCCTGTCGACGTTGATCGCGACCAGCCGCGTGATCCGCTCGCGCGCAGCGATCGCCAGGCTCCATGACGGGCGCGGCACCATCGTCTATCACTGCAGCGAGATCCCACCGTCGTTCCTGGTGGATGCCGTGAGCGCGGCCGGCGGGGTCGTGTTCGCGGCGGGGCGAGAGCACGTGAATCGCACGGCGCTCGCGACGACGGTCCAGCTCGACGGCGCGTTCGTCGATCTGGCGACGAGCGTGCGGCGCCGGTTCAAGGTCAGCAACGCCGGTGACGCGCTCGATGTCCTCGAGCACCAGCTGAGGCGGCGCCCGATCGGCAAGGACGACGTGGTCGCATGGTGGACGGCGATGGTCGAGCTCGCGGCGCTGGCAGGCGAGCTCGTGCGAGCGGATCGGCCGGCGCGCTGGATCGAGGCCCCCGACCAGCGACTGCCGCTCGGCCTCGACCTCGGCGCAGCCGGCACGATCGTCCCGGGCGCCATGGCGCAGACCCTGCTCGAGGGTGGGGTGGGCTCGATGCGCTCGCTCGTGCAGCTCACGCAGGCCGCGGCGTGGGTCGCGACCGGAGCCGCGGGGCGGTCACTTCCGATGCTCTGCAATCGTCACGCGACCCCGCTCGATCGCATCCACTGGTCCCCGCTGCTCACCGAGCAGGTCGACTCGCCCGATGTGCCCGTGATCGCGTGGGTCGAAGACCACGACTCGGCGATCCACTGGCCCAGGGGCAGCGGCGAGCCTCCGCCAGAGCTCCGGATCCGCGCCCTCGCGAACCTCGGGCAGATCGAGGTCGAGCTCGCGCCCATGAAGATGCCGTTCGGGACGATGGCGGTCGTGAGCGGCGACTTCTTCGCCGCGGAGATGCTCCTTCATCCTCCGACGATGCGCCGGATCGCCGCGGCGATCGGTGGCACCCAGACGATGCTGGTCGGCACGCCTGCGCGCGGGTATCTGTTCGCGGTCGATGCCCTGATCGCGGAGCTCGACGATGACTTCCTCCAGGCATTCCTGCTGACCATCGAGGGCGCGTACCAGGAAGCGACCGAGTGCGATCGGATCAGCACCGAGGCGATCGTCTGCTTCGACAATCGCCCCCTCGGCCGCGTGCACTCGAGCGTGATGGATGCGCGACGGGCCCTGCGGAAAGCGGGTGTCGACCCCGACGCCGCGGAACCTGACAACTAGGGGTTTGGGGTTGCTCGTCGGCCGAGTGGGTGCGACACACTGTGGCCGTGACCGCGTTCGACTATCCAGACGCCTACGACGTGATCGTCGTCGGTGCCGGCCATGCCGGATGCGAAGCTGCGCTCGCGGCAGCGCGGATGGGGGCGCGCGTGCTCGTGCTGACCGGCAGCCTCGAGATGGTCGCGCAGATGTCGTGCAACCCGGCGATCGGGGGCGTGGCCAAGGGCCACCTGGTCAAGGAGATCGACGCGCTCGGCGGCGAGATGGCGAGCGTGATCGATGCGACCGGGATCCAGTTTCGCCGGCTGAATGCGAGCAAGGGGCCCGCCGTCCGCTCGACGCGCGCGCAGGCCGACAAGCGGCGTTATCGCGACGAGATGCGCGGCCGGCTCGAGCAGCAGGCAAACCTCGCGCTGCGCCAGGGCGAGGTCGCGCAGCTCGGCGTGATCGACGACGCGGCCTCCAGCACGCGCAAGCGCGTCGTCGGCGTGACCACCACGATCGGCGTGCGGTACGCGGCGCGCGCCGTGATCCTGACGACCGGGACGTTCCTCCGCGGCGCGATCTTCGTCGGTGAGTCCAGGGGAGCGGGCGGTCGGGCAGGCGAGGCCCCGTCGATCGGGCTGTCGCACTCGCTCGATGCACTCGGCTTTCCGCTCGCGCGGCTAAAGACCGGCACGCCGTGCCGTCTCGATCGCAAGACGCTCGATGTCGAAGGGCTCGAGCTGCAGCCCGGCGACGATCCGGCGCCGATGTTTCGCTGGACGCGCACGCCGCAGCGCCCGCCGCTGCCGCAGCTTCCGTGCTGGGTCACGTACACCAACGAGCGCACCCACGCGCTGATTCGCGAGGGCCTCCCGCGCTCGCCGCTGTACCGCAAGGACATCCAGGGCACGGGGCCGCGCTACTGCCCGAGCATCGAGGACAAGGTCGTCCGGTTCGCGGACAAGGACCGCCACCAGATCTATCTCGAGCCCGAAGGACTCGACTCCGCCGAGGTCTATCCGAACGGCATCTCGACGTCGCTGCCGTTCGACGTCCAGCTCGCGTTCCTGCGGACCATCCCGGGCCTCGAGCGCGCCGAGATGACGCGGCCCGGCTACGCCGTCGAGTACGACTTCATCGACCCGCGCGAGGTCCTGCCGACGCTCGAGACCCGCCGGTGTGCGGGCCTCTATCACGCGGGCCAGATCAACGGCACGAGCGGCTACGAGGAGGCCGCGATCCAGGGGCTGTTCGCCGGCATCAACGCGGCGATCGCGCTCGGCTTCGGTCCCGACGCGGAGCCGCTGATCCTGCGCCGCGACGAAGCGTACGGCGGCGTGCTCGTCGACGATCTGACGACCCAGGGCACCAAGGAGCCGTACCGCATGATGACGTCGCGGGCGGAGTTCCGGCTGCTCCTGCGCGAGGACAACACCGTCGATCGGCTGCTGCCCACGGGCCGCAAGCTGGGTCTGGTCGGGGACGAGCGCTGGCGCGAGTTCGAGGCGTGGCGCACCGAGCTTGCCGATGTCCGCGAGCGGTGTGCGCGCGCATCCGTGGTCGGCGGCGCGGCGGTCAACGACGCGCTCGCACGGTTCGGATCGTCACCACTGGTGGGACGGCGCGCGACGCTCGAGGAGCTGCTGCGGCGTCCCGAGCTCGACTGGCACGCCGTCGAGCAGATCGCGGCCGCGGGCGGCGTGGCTGCAAGCGAGGCGAGCCCGGCGGCACTCGAGCGGATCGAGGTCGAGGTCACTTACGAGGGCTACCTCCGGCGCCAGGAGATCGATGCGGCCAAGGTCGCGCGCTCCGACAGCGTGCGCGTACCCGACGAGCTCGACTATCGCGAGATCCCCGGGCTGTCGAACGAGGCGATCGAGAAGCTCGAGGCGATCCGGCCGCGGTCGGTGGGACAGGCGTCACGGATCAGCGGGGTGACGCCAGCGGCGGTGGCGATCTTGTTGACGCACATCGGACTCGTCGCGCGTCGCCGGGCTGCGGTACGTTCGTCGCTTCCATGAAGCTTCTCCTCTCGGCCGGGGCAATCGCACTTATTGGCAGCGGCACACAGGCAGAGGCGGGTGGGTTGTTCCTCCCCGGCTCGGGCGCCGTCTCGACGTCGCGTGCGGGTGCGGCGGTCGCCTCGACGAGTGACGGGGAGGCGCTCGGCCTCAATCCCGCCGGCCTCGCGAAGACGACCGGCACGACGATCACACTGTCGATGGCGATCATCGACTACGCGATGACGTTTCGCCGGCGCGGCACGTACGACTATGTCGACGACGCCGACCAGTCCTGGGAAGGCGCGCCGTACCCGGTCGTCTCGGACGACGCGAAGCCGCCGCTCGGGATCGGCTCGTATCAGCCGATTCCGGTGTTCGCGATCACGACCGACCTCGGCGGCAAGCTGTCGAAGCTGAGGCTCGCGGCCGGCATCTACGCGCCGTCGAACTCGTACCCGTTCCGCGATCTGTGCACGAAGACCGCGAGCGGGTGCGAGAAATACGAGTTCAATGTGGACATCGATCAGCCGCCGTCACCAGCGCGGTACGACATCGTCAGCCAGGAGGCGGCGGTGATCCTGCCATCGCTGGCTGCGTCGTATCGCGTGCTCCCCGATCTCGATGTCGGCGCGCGGATCAGCGTCGGCTTCGCTCACCTGAAGTCGAAGATCAACGTCTGGAGCTCGCCGGGGAACCTCGTCGAGAACGTCAATCGGGACGGGTTGTTCAGCGTCGACGTGAAGGACAACTTCGTACCCGGATACGGCATTGGACTCGCGTATCGGCCGACCCCCAGGCTCGAGATCGGCGCGAACTACTCCTCGTCGCTCACGCTCGAGGCGCAGGGCAGCGCACACGCGGAGCTCGGTTCGATGTCCGGTGCGGCCGGCGTTGACGTCGAAGTGGTTCCCGTCCCTGACGAGTTCGCGCGGTGTGCACCGGGCGGAACCGTCGAGAGCCAGAAGGCATGCGTCACGCTCG
>JACCQV010000390.1 GCA_013813945.1 Deltaproteobacteria bacterium
CGCTCGGTTCGGCGCTCGGACGCTGGCCGATCGCGCTCGCGGCCGTGTTCGTGCTCGCGGTGCTCATCCTGTTCTCGGGCCTCGGCACTCCGGGGTTGTGGGAGCCGCACGAGCGCCAGCTCTCGGATCGCGCGGCACCACCCATCGACAAGTCGACCGAGAAGCCGGCGGAGAAGCCGGCGGTCGCCAAGCCACCCGGCGAGACCTGCGTCCGGATCGCACCGGAAGATGCCGCCGCACGCTCGCTGACCACGCGCGCCGCGAAGTTCGGACGCGACAGCTTCGGTGACAGCGACACAGGACGCCGCCTGCCGTTCGCCCTGATGGGGTTACTCACGGCCCTGGCCACTGCCGGGATTGCGATGCGCTTCGGCGGCGCGCGCGCAGGGCTGCTCGCCGGGATCATCGTGCTGTCGATGCCGCTGCTGTCGCTCCAGGCGCGCATGCTGACCTCGGAGATCGGGACCGCGTGCGGCGGTGCGCTGATCATCTATTCGTTGGTCGCTCTGTCGCGACTTGGCGCGGGATACGGAACCGCGCTCGCGGCGGTCGACGCCGGGATCGCGATCGCATCGCTCGTGCTGGGCAGCTGGCTCGGCTTCCATGGCGGTGGCGCGCTGCTCGGGCTCGTGGTGCCGATCGGCGCGGTTGCGGCAGCGGGTGGGCTCGGCATCCAGGCGGTGACCGCGGGCCTGCGCCGCGAACGCGTGCTGCCGCATGTGCCTGCTCTGGTGGCGACGCTCGCGGTCGGTGCGCTGATCGCGATGCTCGTCCACGAGCTCTACGCGCTGAGGGATCCGACGCTCCGGGCGGCGGGTGTCATCCCGCCGAACGCGCGCGAGATCTTCGGCCGCGCGATCGTCAGCGAGGGCTGCTGGTCCGAGCTGCTCGG
Source organism: Deltaproteobacteria bacterium (assembly GCA_013813945.1). GTDB lineage: Bacteria > Myxococcota_A > Polyangia > Haliangiales > Haliangiaceae > JABFXX01. The sequence goes on from JACCQV010000390.1 coordinate 893, forward strand.
TGGGCTGTGGCGCGTCGACGATGATCTGCGCGTGATCTTCGACAGCTCGTTCGAGCAGATCGCGTACGGAACATTCCCTTGGGGCGTGCTCGGACCGATCGCGATGGCCGCCCTGCTCGCGAGCACGGACAAGAATCAGCGTGCCGCCGGCGCGATCTCGCTCGCCTGGGGCGCCGGTGCATGGATCGCCGGCGAGGCGTTCCAGCGCAAGGTCGGGTTCACCCTCTACGCCGGGTTCCCGGCGCTCGCGATCGCGATCGGCGTGTGGCTCGACAGCGTGCTCGCTCGTCGCGCGAAGGGTGGCAACGGCGGCGATCCCGACGCGGCACCCTCTGGCCTCATGCTCGTGGGTCTGTTCTTCTTGATCGCCGTTCTGAACCTCGGCAAGGACATGCACTCCTTCCCGGATCGCGCGAGCTCGTTGCTCGTTGGCCTCGATCAGATCCCATACCCGAAGCAATCGACGCTGCTGTTCATCCCGACCAAGACCTGGATCCTGCTCACCGGCATGCTCGCGGGGCTCGGCTTCGGACTCTCGATGCTGATCTGGCGGCCAACATCCACGCCGCTCGGCAGGACGCTGCGCTCGATCGGGAACTGGGCCATGGCCGTCGCGATCGCCGGAACCGTGGTGATGGCTGCGTTCTGGGCCTTCGTGTGGCAGCCGCGGCTATCGCAGCACCTGTCGAGCAAGGCGATGTTCGACACCTACAAGGATCTACGACACTCGGGTGACCCGCTCGTGATCATGGGTGATCTCGGGAAAGCACCGATCGCGTACGCGGACACCACGCCCGAGATGGTCAACTCGCGCGAGCAGGTCGTCGCGGCATTGGGCCGTCCGAACCGGGTGTTTGCGATCGCACCGCAGACGGAGCTGTGTGCGCTGCATCGCGAGGTCGGCGGCAAGCCGTACTACGTGGTCGACGACCGAAACGTCAGGAACCTCCTGCTCTCGAACAAGCTCGACGGCACGACGGACAAGAACCCGCTCGCGAGTGCGATCGTCCACAGCGAACCCAAGAACATCAAGCAGCGCCCGAAGGTCCCGGTGATCTTCGACCGGAAGCTCGAGCTCCTCGGCTGGGACATCCCGACGACGATGGAGCGCGGCTCCAAGGTCGAGGTGAAGCTGTATTACAAGGTCATCCAGGGCGTCGGCGGCGCGTGGAAGTCGCTGATGCACTTCGACGGGCCGCTGCGGTTCAACGGCGATCACCCACCGATCAAGGATCGCTGCCCGACATCGACCTGGCAGCCGGGCGACTACATCATTGATACGCACACGATCAACGTGGGAGGCGGAGCCTTCCCGCGCGGAAAGTACGAGCTCTGGATCGGCTTCTTCACGGGCTCCGCGCCCAACTGGAAGAACATGCCGATCAGTGCGCCACAGCTCCCCAGCGACATCCGCGACACGGCCGATCGCGTGAAGATCATGACGGTCATGCTCGATTGATGTCGATCATTGACGTTCGTCGCGAGACAGCGGTATGACGGCCGCGTGGGACTGAAGGCCAAGGGAGAAGTGCTCGATCCGGCGTCGATCTCCGACGCTGAACGGCGGCGCGCACCTCGCGTCCTGATCGATCTCAAGGTCGACTATGCGCTCGAGGAGAACTATCTCTTCGCGTACATCACGGACATCAGCGCGACCGGCATCTTCGTTCGCACGACCACGCCCGAGAAGCCCGGCACCCACCTCAACCTCCGGTTCGCCGACAAGATCGAGGTCGAGGGCGAAGTGATCTGGATCAACCCGTATCGTCCCGGCGCACCGGACAACCTCCACCCCGGCATGGGCATCCGGTTTGTCGCCCTCGATGACGAAGTTCGCGACCAGCTCCTCGAGCTGATCCGCCGCTTCGCGTACCTGTCCTGATTGGTTCCTGATGACGATCATCTGCGGCACTGACCTCTCTCCTCTCAGCCTCGGCGCGCTGGATGTTGCTCTCGCGCTCGCTTCACAGCGTGGTGACGACGAGGTCGTGCTGCTGCACGTCGCCGACACCGCGGGCAACGAGCTCGTTCGCGAAGCAGCACTCGACAAGGCACGCGCCCAGCTCGACGCCATCGTGAAGGCGCGACCGGCCACGCCGAAGATCCGCGCCGAGCTCTCGACCGGAGAGCCCAACGAGATTCTCGTTGGCTTTGCGGAGACCGAAGGATCCGACCTGATCGTGATCGCGCACCGCTCCGCGAACGCGAACGACAAGCGGCTCGGCTCGACGGCGAACAAGATCATCTCCCACACCCACGTCACCGTGCTCGCCGTGCGCGATCCCGAGCCGTGGCTCGCGTTCGCCCGTCGCGAGCGGCCACTGCGCATCCTGCTCGGCATCGACGACTCCGCGGTCTGCGATCTCGGCATCCAGTGGACGCACGGCCTGCGCGAGCGGGGCCCGGTCGACGTCGTGCTCGGCGCGATCTACTACCCGGACGATGCGGCCTCGCACTACGGCCTCCACGCGAAGACCCAGGTCGATCGCGATCCGGAGATCGAGGCCCTGATGTCTCGCGACCTGCTCCGCCGGTTCGGCGCTGAAGGCGCGGGCATCACGGCGCGGCCGCAGCGCGGCCTCGGCCGGATCGGCGATCACGTCCTCGAGCTCGCCCGCGACGAGAAGGTCGACGCCATCGTGGTCGGCACCGGCCAGAAGACGGGCCTCGGCCGCCTCGGCTCGGTCTCCTCGATCATCGTGACGGATGCGACGCAGTCGGTGATCTGCGTGCCCCCGCAGGCCGCGATCTCCACGATCGTTGTTCCGCGCCTTCGCTCGGCCCTGGTCGCGACCGACCTCTCTCAGTTCGCGAACCGCGCAGTCGCGTACGCGTTCGCTCAGGCATCCGACGAGGTGCACATCGTTCACGTGCTCAAGAACGACGCCGACGCCAACGAGGTGGAGCTCGCCACGGCGCTGAGGGCACTCGCACCACGCGGCGCACGACAGAAGGTCGTCGCGCATGTCATTCGCGGCGATGAACCTGCAGTCACGCTAGCCCGGTGTGCCGCACGGCACGGCGTAGACGTGATCTGCATCTCCTCGCACGGTCGCTCCGGGATCAAGCGCGCTCTCGTCGGCTCCGTCGCCGATCAGTTGCTGCGCGCGACGCGCCTCCCTGTTCTCGTGCTCCGTCCCGCCTAGCGCAGCTCGCGCAGGCCCTTGAGCTTCATCAGCCCTCGGACCTCGACCTGACGGATCCGCTCGCGGGTCAGGTTCGTGATGAGACCGATCTCCTCGAGCGTCAACGCCCCCGCGTCGGCCACATCGAGAGCACACGTGTGCTTCATCTCCCACGGCTCGAGATCGGGGAAGTTGATCTTGATCGAGCCGGTCTCGGGATTGATGTCGAGATAGAGGTGGTGCTTGCAGGCGACCCACGGACAGGGTCGCGCCTCCTGCTTGCAGTCCTCCCGCGTCTTCGGCCGCTCGATATCGAGCACCGGCGGATACATCTCGGCCCCCAGCCGTAGCTCCGCGCGCGTCATCCGCTTCATCGCGATCGTCTTGCTCCGCGGCCTCGACCTCCGCGTGCGCCGCCGCACCTTCCGACTGATCTCCGGTATCTGCATCTCCGTGGCCGCCACCTCGTCACCGTAGTCGCTCTCGCCGTCGTCAACGTTCATCAAACCCTCCTCGCGTTGAAAGCACCTTAGATAACTCGTCACTGAAGTGACAAGTGTCCTTCACACAAAGTTGCTCCGGAGAGATCTCGGCGCTTTCATGTCGTATAGATCCTACACACCGACCATGACCACTCGACGAACCACCTGGGGCGGTGCGCGCAGAGGCGCAGGACGACCGCGCACGCGCGCGATCGCGAGCGAGCCGCACAGGGTTCGGCCGGTGCTCGTTGCCCGTCACCCGGTGCACGTGATCACCCGCGTCCTTCCCGCCGCGCGTTCACTTCGGCGGCGCGACGCGTATCGCGCGATCCGGCGCGCCGTTCAGACGTCGCTCGCGCGCGCGGACTTCCGGATCGTGTGCTTGACGGTGCGTGCTGCGAGGCTCGAGCTACTCGTCGAGGCGGACGACAAGATCGCGCTCGCGCGCGGAATGCAGGGGTTTCAGGTCGCCGTTGCCCGGCGACTCAATACGGCGCTGCGACGCCGCGGGACCGTGTTCCCCGATCGCTATCGCTCGTCGATCCTGGCGACCCGCGACGCGGTCCGTGCTGCCGTGCAGGCCGCGTCCGCAGGCCAGATCGCCCGCCCGCACTACGCATCGCGAAATGCGACGGCGACTGGAGCGTTCTTCGCCGCCGCGTGGCCGTTGACCTGGCTCCTCCGCACCGCGCTCTCCGGCCGGGTGCGGCCGCGACCGCGCCGGCGAATAGACGCCGTAGTGCGCGTCAGTTCCAGACGCGGTTGACCAGGTTCGCCCGCGCGAGCCGCACGAGCGACGGATCCTGCTCGTACTCGGCGAGCGCGACGAGGAGCTCGCTCGAGATGCCGTGCTCGATCGCATCGACCCACGTCATGAACGGCGACCGCGCGTGCCACATCCGCTCGAGGTTCGTGCACACCTCATCGCGCAGCTCCTCGGCGAGCATCTCGGGCGGCGCGCCGAACCCGACCACGCGACGGAGCAGCGACCGGCGCCACTGCTCCTCTTCGTTTAGCTTGCCGGCCACGAACGTCAGCAGCGCGGCCACGATCGTCAGCAGCAATGCGGGCACGATCAGCCAGCCCCAGGTGTGGGGGAGCATGATCGCAGGGACGCCGAGCACGATCGCCGCGAGCCAGGTCGGGAGCCGGAGGTAGCCGAGGATCACGCTACGGATCTGGAGCGCGATCTTGATGCGCTGCTCTTCGCCGTCCGCGGTCCGTGTCACGTAGAACGACTGCGCTGGCCAGACCGGGATGATCACGCGGAAGAAGCGCGTCGCGATCGCCTCGCTGTCCAGCCGCTCGACGACGCCGAGATCATCCCAGGCTAGCCAGGAGAACGTTTCGACTTCATCGGCGCGATCGACCACGTGCCAAGCTATCACGCAGCAGGCGCGCGGAAGCCGCCGAACACCGTCGGAGCCCCCTGCTTCCAGAAGCACTCGGGGCGCGGAAAGCCGGCTTCCGCGAGGAGCGTGAGCTCGGTCGCGAGCGGGAGGTACCGGTCCTCGAGCGCCCACTGCGCGAACAGCCCCCGCGCCTCCTCGGCGGGAATGCCGGCGGTTGCCATCCGGGCGGCCCACTCGCGATAGAACCGCGCGTGCTCGGGGCCATCCTCGTGAACGGTGGCATCCGCGCTGAGCAGCACTCCACCCGGGCGGAGCGCCGTGTAGATCCGTCCGTACAGCGCGCGCTTGCGATCGAGCTCTGCCACGTGATGGAGCGCGAGTGAGGCGACCACGGCATCGCACGGCGGCAGCGCATCATCGAACGATGCGCGGCGCAGCTCGGAGCGTGGGCCGAACCTGGCGAGGCGCGTGGCGGCACCCTCGAGCATCGTCGGATCGATATCGATCAGCACGAGGCGAGCACGCGGAATCCCGGCGAGGATCGCGCCCGCCAGTGCTCCGGTACCGGCACCGAGATCGATCACGAGCGGATCCGCGGGCAAGACGTCGCCGAGAATCGAGACGACCGTGGCGATCATGTCTTCGTAGCCAGGTACCCAGCGGCCGATCTGCGCATCGTACGCGGCCGGATCGACTCCGAGGTGGGTCGCGACTCGATGCTCGGTCATCGCTGATGCTCGTCGTCGCCGCCACCGGAGGGCAGACCTTCAGATCCGGCCTCGCTCTCTGCAGGCTCTGCCGGTACCCGGTACTCCTCGCCGAGCCACTTACCGAGATCGACGAGATGGCAGCGCTCGCTGCACATCGGCCAGAACTTGTTGCCGTCCTTGACCGCCTCACCACGGCAAAGAGGGCAGCGCCGCGTCATCCGCCAGACCCCAGGCCGAGGGCGGCACAGCGCGCCTCGAGATACGCGCGACTGATGCCGAGGTCCGACGCCGCGCCATCGCGATCACCGAGGTGTCGGCCAAGCGCCTGCGTGATCGCGCTCGCTTCGGAGGTCGCGATCTCGTCGCGCAACGACTTCGCAGGCGCAGCGACCATGCCAGCTACTCGCGTGGACACCATCGAGCCGGTGAGCTCCGTCGCGTCGCCCGCGAGGACGAGCATTCGCTCCATCTCGTTCTCGAGCTCGCGGATGTTGCCCGGCCACGGGTACGCGACGAGACGAGCGAGCGCGCTCTGCGACAGACGCGGCGCCGGCGTGGTGGCGCGCCAGTGCTTGTTGATGAAGTGCTGAGCCAGACGCGGGATGTCGCTGACGCGCTCGCGCAGTGGCGGGACCGTCAGCTTGAGCACGTTGACCCGGTAGAACAGATCCTCGCGGAATTGCTTGTGCGCGACCATGTTCGCGAGGTCCTTGTGCGAGGCGGCGATGATCCGCACGTCGACGCGAACCGGCTTGGTCCCGCCGACCGGCATGAACGTGCCCTCCTGGAGCACGCGCAACAGCTTGACCTGCAGCGCGGCAGACATGTCGCCGATCTCGTCGAGGAAGAACGTGCCGCCGTCGGCGACCTGGAACAGCCCTGGTTGATCCTTGACCGCGCCGGTGAAGGCACCGCGCACGTGGCCGAACAATGCGCTCTCGAGCAGGTTGTCGTTGAACGCGGAGCAGTTCTGGACGATGAACGGCTTCTTCGCGCGGGGGCCGTGATAGTGAATCGCGCGGGCGATCAGCTCCTTGCCCGTGCCGCTCTCACCGTGGACGAGCACGGTCGCCTCGCTCTTGACCACCTTGGTCAGCAGCTTGACGACATCGCGGACCGCGGGCGCATCGCCGACGATCTCGTTGAACGGATGGCTGAACGTGGTCGGGGCAATCTCCGCGGGCAGTGCGCGCTCGACGGCGGCCGCGGCCGCGGCGACGAGATCACGGGCGCGCGGATGATCCGCTTCGGGCAGGACCGGCGCAGCTTCCGCGAGCGTCTTCGCTTCGTCGGGCGTGCAGCCGATGGTCGCGATCAGGCCGCGCTCCATGGCGGCAGGGTCGGTGCCGCGCCCGCCGGTCGCATAGACGACACCGAGCAAACCGGCGACGCCATAGACCGGCGCCGCGACGATCGTCAGTCCTGCGTGACAGAGCTTGACGATCGCACCGCGCTCGCGAGTCTTCGCGAACGTCGTTGCGACATCCGTGAGCGCGCTCGCGCACGCGGCGCCGGCGATCCCGCGAACGCTCTCGCACGTCGCGTGCGACGTTCTCTCGTAGCCCCCGCCCTTCCCGTCCGCGAGTCCGAGCTCGAGGCCCCACCACCGGCGCAGCAGATCGCGAGCGACCGCCACCTCGGGTAAACCATCGAACGTCAGGGCCACAGGGATGCGCACTATAACCGTGACCAACGCCCGGAGCCATCGTCGCGGGCGCGACCATCACGGGAGAGCTTGTCGAGGTGCGCGAGCAGCGATCGCTCCGCGAGCGGCCAGAGCATCCGCGGCGTATCTCCATACGCGGTCGGCAGCAACGCGGAGAGCGGGGTGGGATCGGCGGTCAACGAAGCGAGGACGCGGCCCTCCCGCATCATCCGGTGTGCGAGATATTCGCGAAGCTTGGCGGGGCCATCTGCGATCGGCGGACCATGCGCCGGTAGCAGCGTCGTCGGCGGCCGCGCGAGCAGCCGCTCGAGCGACGCGAGGTACAGGACCATGTCGCCCTCGCTCGGATCGATCAGGATCGTTCCGATTCCCGCGACCATGTCGCCGGCGATCGTCGCAGCCCCCAGCTCATAGCAGAGGTGCCCCTCGGCATGGCCGGGAGTGTGCACAGCTGTCAGTCCGTGGATCGTCTCGCCGTCTTCGATCAGCTGCGTCACTTCCAAGATGCCTGCGAGGCGGCGGGCGGTCGCTGCATGCGCAGCGATCGGCACGTTCCACCGCTCGGCGAGCGCGGCTGCACCACCAATATGATCCCCGTGGTGGTGGGTCAGCAGCACCATGGCGATCGGCAGGTTCTCGAGGACGGCATCGAGAATGGCCTGCTGCTCGGGGTAGGGGCTGCCGGGATCGACCACGGCGACGGGGCCCTGCTCTGGACCGACCATGTAGACGTTGGTGTGTGCAGCAGGCGGGAGCGTGGGGGTCCGCAGCGCAAGCACGCGAATCCCCGAGGCAACCTGCACCGGAACGGCGGAAACCTCAGGGCCGGTCGCCGGGACGGCGGCACGCACCTGTTCGTACAACGACTCGATCGTCAGCTCACCCATCGCGCCCCCAGTCGGCACGCAAAGGGGATGACGACGGAACGAGCATCTCTTAGACTATAGGTAAGCGTCTTCATGGTCAGCGTCACGGCACGCAAGATTCGCGAGCTCGGTACGGAGAGACCCTCCGGCGCGAGCGGTCGGCTCTATACGGGTTATCTGATCTCGTATCCATACATTGGCCGCGGCATGGTGATCTTCCGTGACCCGCATGGCCACCGCATGATCACGACTCCGGTGAAGCGTGTCCTCGGTGAGCCAGGCGGCAAGATGATCTACGTCGAGACCGAGAACAGCGTGTACCGGCTCGAGATCCACGGCGAGCCACTGTTTCCGATGCGCGCTGCCGGCGAATGATCTCAAACTCCCTCGCCGCAAGCGGCGAGGTGGCTAACTGCGCATCCAGTGACCGAGCGCGCGGATCTCCTTGGACCCGAGCGTCTTCGCGAACACCATTGGCAGCTCGACGACCGGCGTCTTCGCACGCTTCGCAAGCTCGTGAAGGTAATGCGCGTTGAGCGTGCGCCGATCGCGCGACAAGCTCGCGTGGGCCGTGACCTCGGCGAGCGGTGAGCCGAGCTGCGGCTCCGCTGCGATCAACGTGTCGAGCACGCGCGCGAGCGGACCACCCGGCGGGAAATGCTCGGGGTAGACCTGGTTGACGACGAGCTGCTGCGGGTTGATCCCGAGCCCCATCAGCTTGGTCTCGAGCTCGATCGCCTCGTTGACCGGCATCTCCTCGGCGAGCGTGACGAGCACGGCTGCGGTCCGCCTCGGATCGGTGAGCAGGTCCTTGACCGTGCGTGCGTCGCGCGTCAACGGACCTTCCGGCACGGTGTCGACAATCACCCACGGGACGCGAAGCATCGAGAACGCATGGCCCGAAGCCGGCATGTCGAACACGACCGTGTCCCAGACCGGCTTGCCCTTCTTCTCCTCGGTCGTGTGGAACCACGCCTTGCCGAGCAGCGCGTAGTCATCGAGCCCCGGGATGGCGCGAAGGAATGCCTTCGTCACCCGGTTCTCGAACACCATCTCGTAGACGCTCTTCCAGCGCAGAACCATCAACCCGTATTCTTCGAGCGCACTGGCCGGCGTTGCGTTGACGGCCCACAAATTGTTCGCGAGCTGGACGAGCTGCGTACCGACGGCCGGCTTATCGAAGTAGTTACCGAACCTGTCGTTCGCGTTGGTCTCGAACAGCAGCGTGCGCTTGCCTTGATCCGCGAGTTGCCCCGCGATGGCGGCAGCCACGGTCGAGCGACCTACGCCGCCCTTACCGACGACGAGGATCAACCGCTTGGTCGCGAGCTCGGGCGTCACGGCGGTGGAGCGGCTTGTTCGACGACCACGGCGACACCACTCGCCTCCGCACTCCGCCACCCGATGAGCTTCCGCAGCGTCCAGATCCCGGTATCCGGCGTGATGTCGACGTGGATATTCACGACCTTGTCTGCTCCGAGCGCCTTCGCGGCAGCCAGCAACATGCGATTGACCACCCGATCGAGGTCGACACGACCCGGGAGCGGGATGAACAGGAAGTACGCGCTGGTGACCTGAGCATGCACGATCGCGATCGGCCGCAGGTTCGGCCCGACGTAAACGCTCTCCGGCTGGACACGTACCGTCGACACGGACGCACAGCCAGACCCGACTGCGAGGCCCGTCACGGCAGCGAGTGCCAGGGCGAGGATCGCCCTACGGGACCAGGACATGTGCGCACGCTAACACGGCGTCCCATGCCCAGCGATGATAGCATCGCTCATCGTGGTGCGGAGGCTGACCTCGCTCGTCTCGAGCGTCCTGGTGGTCATGGCTTTGGTGGCGTCAGTCACCAAGGCTCGTGCGGAAGGTCCCGAGGCCGCGCTCGACCAGAAGATCGCAGTCTGGCGCTTCGATGCGCTCGGGATCGAGAACGAGCTCGTCGCGCGGCTCGAGACGTTGTTTCGCATGGAGCTCGCGAGACTGTCCAAGCACCCCCTGCCGACGCGGCGCGAGATCGAACGGGCCGTGACCTCGGAGCAGCAGAACTGCACCGGTGAAGAGCGCTGCCTCGCGGCGATCGGCAAGAAGATCGGCGTCGACGTGGTGGTCACCGGAACGGTGGGTGCGATGGGGTCGAGCTACGTGCTCAACATCAAGGCCGTCGACGTCGCGACCCAGAAGCAGATCAAGCGGATCGAGAGCGATCCGCTGCGTGGCAGCCCCGACGACCTGATCGAAGGTGTGCGTGTCGCCGCGTATCGCCTGCTCGCGCCGGCGCAGCTCCACGGCTCGATCCAGGTCCAGACCGATATCCTCGGTGCCGAGGTCCGGCTCGATGACAAGCCGATCGGGAAGACCCCGCTCGCCAACCTCGGCGTGCTCGCAAAGCAGCAGCTCGGCAAGCACCGGCTTCGCGTCCAGGCACCGGGCTACGACCCGTTCGAGGACGAAGTCGACGTTCACTTCCAGAAGGTGAGCCAGGTCGAGGTGCGGATGATCCCCTCGAAGGAAGTTCTCGGCACTGGCAAGCTCCAGAAGATCGAGCGCAAGCCGTTCTACACGCGGACGTGGTTCATCGTCGGGGTGGGTGTGGCCGCGGTGCTGGTCGGCTCCGTCATCGGCTACAACGCGGGCAAGGTCGACTACATCGACTGCCCGGAGGATCCGGCCTGCCGTGGTGAGTAGGACCCTCGTCCTGGTTGCCGCGTTGCTGGTCACGGCCCGGATCGGGTCGGCGCAACCGGCACCGCCACGGATCGTCGCCCTGCTACCACTGTCCACGCTCGGCACCGAAGACACCTCGGTGTCGACCAGAAAGCTGACGACCCAGCTCGAGGTCGCGCTGAGCTCGCTCCCCGGCACGAAGGTCCTGACGGCGGCGCACGTCGCTGATGCGATCAAGAAGGCCAGGAAGGGTCAGCTCAAGATCTGCGAGCGCGATGCAGCGTGTCTCGCCGAGGTCGGGAAGCTGGTCGGCGCGACGATCGTGATCGACGGTGAGGTCGGCGGTCTCGGCGACTCGAAGATCGTGTATCTCGCCGCGACCGACGTCGCGACGGTGAAGGAGCTACGCTCGACGACGCTTTCCGTCGGAGCGAAAGAAGATTCAGGTGGCGGACCGATGGGCGCGGCCGTGCGGCTGCTCGAGCCTGATCGCTACCGCGGCGTCCTGCGCTTCGTCATCGATGCGAAGGGCGCGACGGTCTACGTCAACGGAACCAAGGCTGCGCTCGGCGGGAAGAACGAGATCGCGTTGCCCGTCGGTACCCAGGCAGTTCGCGTCACCCACCCCGAGTACCGCGACTTCGTCCGCTTCATCGACGTCCCCTACAACCGCACGACGGAAGTCGCGGTCGGCATGGCCGCCTATCCGATCATCAAGCACGACCTGCAGGGCAAGCCGATCAACAGCGACACGATCCAGTACATCGAGCCGCCGTGGTACCGCCGTCCGGTCGTCGTGGCGGGCGGCGCGATCATCGTCACCGTCGCGAGCGCCGTCATCGTTGCGCTGCTCGTCAACGATCCACTCGGCGGCCGCTGTCGCAAGGTCGGCGGCGGCAGCTGCGACTAGCGAAGCGCGCCGTAGAGGGCGTTGATCCGCTTGTTCGCGGCGATGAAGTCGCCGTCGCCCCACTTCTGCATGATCTCCTTCATGCCCGAGTCGAGCTGACCCTGCGTCGCCTCGTCGACCTTCGCGGCGCTGACCCGGCTGTTGAGCCGCTCGTACTTCGCCTTGATGAAGTTGCGGTTGATCTGGATCGCGTCGATCGTCTGCACGAGCTGGTTGGCGAGGATATAGCCACGCGTCCAGTCGCTCTCACTGAGGGCCTTGGTGATCTCACCCTCGAGGCTCGCCTGCGCACCGAGGTCGGAGTTGATCAGGCCCTTCTTGGCCATCTGGGACTTCGCCTTCCCGAGCAGGCCGTCGACCTCCTTGCGCGTGTAGTTGTTCCCGCTCTTGGGCGGGGCCACTTGCTGGATCACCGTCGTCGAGGTCCCGCCCACGGCGCAGCTGTCCTTCCACTGCTTCGCGGCGTTCAACTGCGCCTGCTGGAACTCGCGCTCGCGCTGGGAGAACTGAGCCTCGCGTGCGGCAATCGCCTTCTCGCGATCGGCGACCCTTGCCTCGCGTACGACGACACCGCCCGCTGCATCGAGCTTGCTCGTGATCGCGGTGAGCTCGCTCGATGTCGAGCTCAGATTGTCGTCCTGCTGCACGATCTGGGTCTCGAGCTCGGCTTTCTTCTTCGCGAGCTCGCTGGTGTCACCACCGGTGGCTTCGACCTTCTTGATCTCCTCCGAGATCTTGGTCGCTTCCCCCTGGAGCTTCTCCTTCTGGGCGAGCAGCGCATCGCGACGCGCCACCAGCTCCTGCTGCGCTTTGACGGCAGCCGGATCGGGCGCCGCTTCGGCTTCGCCGTTGTTCTTGCAGCCGAAGCTGCCGAGCATCAGAGCCACCGAGACCAGGATCCCCACGGTCCGCATCACCGCCGATTGTACGATATCCTCGGCGGCGATGCTGCTCTACCACGATCCCCGCGCTCCAAATCCTCGCCGGGTCCGCGTCTTCCTGGCCGAGAAAGCTGTGGCCTACGACACGATCGAGGTCCTGATCGCCAACGCGGCCCATCAGACCGCGGAGTTCCGCAAGAAGAACCCGATCGCGCTGTTGCCGGTCCTCGAGCTGAGCAGTGGCCAGGTCCTGCGCGAGTCGATGGCGATCTGCCGCTACATCGAGGAGACCCACCCCGACCCGAACCTCATGGGCGCCGATACCTGGGAGCGCGCGCAGGTCGAGCAGTGGAACCGACACGCAGAGCTCGAGCTCCTGTGGCCGATCGCCCAGGTCTTCCGGAACTCGCACAAGTACTGGGAGGGCAAGATCAAGCAAGCCCCCGAGTTCGCCGTGATCATGCGCGAGCACATCGCCGAGCGCTTCGACTGGTTCGAGAGCGAGCTCGCGAAGCGGTCCTACCTCGCCGGAGATCGGTTCACGGTCGCCGACATCACCGCTCTGTGCGCGATCGACTTCGGCAAGGTGGTCGACGTCCGGATCGCACCGGCGACGCATCCGAGCCTCGCCGCCTGGCACAAGCGGGTCAGCGAGCGTCAGAGCTCCAAGGCGTAGTCGGCTCGCCTACTCGGCCGACTTCCAGTCGCCGCGATCGTACGCCTCGCGCGACGTACGGATGACCTTGAGGGCCTCTTCGTGGCCATACATGTCGCCGACGTCGACCTGATCGCCCTTGCCCTCGAGCACCTTGTAGTCGCGGAAGAACCGATCGAGCTGGCGCATCAGGTGTGGAGGCAACGCGCCCACCGTCTGGTAGTGCGCGACCGCGGGGTCATCGATACAGACGGCGATGATCTTGTCGTCGCCACCCTTGTCGTCGACCATGCGCAGCCCACCGAGGGGACGCGCCCGCAGGATCGTCAGCGGCTCGACGGGCTCCTGCATCAGCACCAGGATATCGAGCGGATCGCCGTCGTCCGCGTGCGTGCGCGGGATGAACCCGTAGTTCGCCGGGTAGTGCACCGCGGAGTACAGCACGCGGTCGAGACGGAGGAGCCCCGTCGGCTTGTCGACCTCGTACTTGAGGTGCGAGCCGCGTGGGATCTCGATCACGGCGGGTACGAACGACGTGATGTCGGGCAGGACCTCGATGTCGTGGACGGGATGCACGGGTCGAACGTAGCATCGGGTGATGTCCACACGGGGAGCGCGATGTGTCGTGATCGGCATCGTGATCGCATCGTTCGGGCTAGCGACGGGCTGCGACTGCGACGAGGCGAACCTGAGCGGGACGGTGTTCACGCGGAACACCGGCACCGCGAGCATCTCCGGAACCATCACGGCACGTGGCGCCCCCGAGGATCGGCAGATCGAGATCATGATCGCCCCGGAAGGCACGGGCGCGCGCTACGGCGTGATTCCCGACGATCTGTTCGACGCGCCGACCAGCTGCGGCGACACGCTCCGCTACCAGGTTCACAACCTCACCGCCGGCGCGTACAAGATCCTCGGCAAGATCGAGGTCGCCGGTGGTGACGCGTCCGAATACGAGGGCTGGTTCTCCGGAGGAGGCGGCGTCGTGGTCACTCTCGGGACGGCGACCGCCGTCGTCGTCGGCGACGGCGAGGCGATCACCGACCTCGACTTCGAGCTCGTAAACGTCCTGAACTAGGAACGAAGCGCCAGCTGTCCACACGCCGCGGCGACATCGCTACCACCCGAATACCGACGGTGCGAGGCGAGCCCCGCCGCGGACAGCACGTCGCGAAACGCCGGCATCCGCGGGGAGCGCCGGAAGGGATCGCCCTGCCCGGTCGCGTCCGCACCGATCGCGTTGTAATCGAGCAACGAGATCCGGGGACGCCGGCCGGTGAGCGTCGCGAACGCGAGCACGCGGTCGGCGAGTGCGTGGGCATCGGCGTCGGAGTCGTTGACGCCGTCGAGCAGCGTCACCGCCCACATCGGCGAGTGACCGGTGAGCTGCGCGTGCTCGACGCAAGCCGCGATCACGTCGTCGAGATCGTGACGCTCCGCGATCGGCATCACACGCTTGCGATGCGCCGCGATCGCGCTCGAGATGCTGAGGCCGAGCCGCACGTTCGGCGCCTCGTGCGCGAGCCGACGGATACCGCTCGGAAGGCCTGCGGTGCACACCGTGATCGCGCGCGCATCGATGCCTTGCGCGCACGGCTCGGTCAACACGGCGATCGCCTCGAGCACCGCATCGAGGTTCGCGAGCGGCTCGCCCATTCCCTGGAACACGACACCGTGAACGCGGCCATGCGGCAGTCGTGCCCGCACGATCCGCACCTGCTCGACGATCTCCCAGGTCTGGAGGTTGCGCGAGAGACCGAGCCGGCCGGTCGCGCAGAATGCACAGGCGAGAGCGCAGCCAACCTGGGAGCTGACGCACACGGTGAACCGGCCGGGATGCTCGAGCGGGATCCGCACCGCCTCGAACCGCGCCCCGTCCGAGTCGAGCGCGTACTTGACGAATGGGTCGAGGGCGCTCGCGACCTCGCCAACGACGGCCAAGGTGCGGACTGTTCCGGCAGCGCGCACCGCCTCTGCCGCAGTGCGGCGTACCGAGGAGCTCGCGGAGACCGGCTCACCCCGATGAATCTGAGCGACGATCTTGCGCGCCTCCGCGAGGTTGACCTCCGGAATCTCCCCAGCCAGCTGCGCTGGAGTCATCGCCTGGAGCGCGCGCATACCTGGCTATACCACCGGTCTCACGGTACGCTGAGAACGTGGCGTACCCCGAGGTGATTCGCGTCTTTGCGACCTCCCAGGACCC
The DNA here is from genome assembly GCA_013813945.1 of Deltaproteobacteria bacterium. GTDB lineage: Bacteria > Myxococcota_A > Polyangia > Haliangiales > Haliangiaceae > JABFXX01. The sequence continues at coordinate 16,410 of JACCQV010000390.1, forward strand.
CGACTTCGACGGCCCCTGGCAGGCCCGGACCCCATCGAACAGCACGGGTTCGGCCGTGGTCATCGGGAAGGGGCTGCTGCTCACCGGCGCTCACGTCGTCGCCAATGCGACCTTCCTTCAGGTCCAGAAGATGTCCCATCCGGACAAGGCAATTGCCCGGGTTCGCGCGGTCAGCCACGACTGCGACCTCGCACTCCTGGAGGTCACCGAGCCTCCGGATTTTCTGTCGGATATCGAGCCGGCCGAGCTCGGCCCGATGC
>JACCQV010000420.1 GCA_013813945.1 Deltaproteobacteria bacterium
GCGCTGGGTGGGCAAGAGCCCTGCTCCACCCGCGTTCCTGCAGACTATTGCGGAGAAACGGTACGGACACCGTTACTAACGGGATCACCGCAAGCACCGATCCCCTGAACCGACGCCGAGCGAAGGCGCCAAGCGAAGGCGCAGGTACTAACGCCGTCATTACCGAAACGGTGGGGACGCCCCATCGACGATGTGCGCGAACCCGAGCCCGAGCCCGAGCCCGAGCCCGAGCCCGAGCCCGAGCCACTCCGATCTCCGTGTGGCAGGTCTGCGCAAGGCGCTCCTTGGCGTCCCGGTGGTGGTGTTGCTGGTCCTCGGCGTGTTCGCGGCCACGCCATTCTTCGCCACCTGCGGCGGGCACGACGAGGTGGTGACCTCCGCGGTCCTTCGCTGTCCACGTGCGGTGGAGCTGCTCGGCGACGATGCGCATCCGGTGCGGCTCGGGATGGCCTGCGGCAGCACAAAGATCTCGGGCGCATCGGGCAACGCGAACTGGGATCTGCCGTACACGGGATCTCGTGGCCGCGGCACGGTCACGTTCGCGGCCGAGAAGCGAAGCGGGAGTGGCAGCTCGAGTCCGGTGTTCTCGAGATCGGCAGCGAGTTGGTCGCTCTGGTCGCGTGCAGCCGTGGACCGAGCGCACCGCGCGCTGCGAGTGGCACTATCGTCCAGACGAACGCCGACGCGGCGACCGCGTCCTTCGACGGCAGGGTGATCCGGTCGACGCATACGACGATCCTCACAGCCCACGTCAGGGTGACGTGCAAAGCGGGTGTCGGTGAGTCGGGCGGGGCGACTCCGACCGGCGACGTGGTCGGCGACCCGTCGCGTCGCGACGACGATCGCTCCGAGCTCGAGGATGCAAAGACGAGCGATCAGGACAAGACGCCTGGATGTCGCCTGAGCGCAGCGGGTGCCGCGGGCACGTTGACGATCTGGGACACGGCGCCCGCCTACGAGATCGTGGTCGCGTTGTGAGGTCGGGATGACAGCGACATCGTAGGTGGCGGCAGCATCAGACCACGCGAATCAGGCAGTAGTCCTTCTTGCCGCTCCGCACGACGAGCATCGTCGCCGTCGCGAGCTGCGCCGTCGTCACCTTGTGCTCGAGGTCGGTGACCTTGACGTTGTTGACGTTCGCCCCGCCTTGCGAGATCAGCCGGCGGGCGTCGCCCTTCGACTTGCAGACCGTGCGGGCGAGCAGATCGATCAACGGAATCCCGGCCTCGAGCTCGCTGCGCGGGATCTCGACGGTCGGCACCGTGCCCGCGAGCTGCTGGAGAACCTCGTTGGTGACCCCCTCGAGCGAGCCACCGAACATCACGCGGCTCGCAGCCTCGACCGTCGCGATCGCGGCGTCGCCGTGGACCCAGCTGGTTATCGCGCGGGCGAGCTCGCGCTGCCCGGTGCGCTTGCCGCGATCGAGGTCGTGCTCGGTGAGGACCGCTTCGATTTCGGGCAGCGGTCGCAAGGAGAACAGCTTGAGCAACCGCGCCACCTCGTCGTCGGCGCGGTTGAACCAGTACTGGTAGAACGCATAGGGCGACGTGCGCTGTGGGTCGAGCCAGATGCGCTCGCCCGTCGCGCTCTTGCCCATCTTCTGGCCGGTGGAGTCGAGCAAGAGCGGCGCGGTGAGACCGTAGAGCTGAATACCGCCCATCTTGCGCGACAGCTCACAGCCCGCCGTGATGTTGCCCCACTGGTCGGAGCCGCCGACCTGGAGCCGACAGCCGTGGGACTTCGCCAGGTGCACGAAGTCGAACGCCTGCAGCAGCATGTACGAGAACTCGGTGTAGCTGATGCCGCTGTCGCCCTCGAGGCGACTCTTCACCGAGTCCTTCGCGGTCATGTAATTGATCGTGAGGTACTTGCCGACGTCGCGCAGGAACTCCAGGAACGTCACCGGCCGCGTCCAGTCCGCGTTGTTCGTCATCAACGCACCCGTGGTCGGATGCGTGAAGTCGAGCAGGCGCGAGAGCTGACCGCCGATGCCAACGAGGTTCGCCGCGAGTGTCTCCTCGTCGAGGAGGTTGCGTTCGTCGCTCTTTCCCGATGGGTCGCCGATCATGCCGGTCGCACCGCCGACGACAACGATCGGGCGATGGCCTGCGAGCTGGAAGCGCTTGAGCAGGATCGTCGGGACGAGGTTGCCGACGTGCAGGCTCGAGGCCGTCGGATCGTAGCCCGCGTACAGGCCTACGGTCCCGGCGCCGAGAAGCTCGGCGAGCCCCGCGCGATCCGTCACATCGGCGATCAATCCACGCAGCTGAAGCTCGTCGAGAAATGCGGCGGACATTGCCGCGCAAAGCTACCAGGTCTGGTCGTCGTCGTCGCGGCGGCCGTGAGGCGGGACGACGACCTCGGTGACCGTCGCTCCGTCGATGTCGATCACCGTCGGCTGGCGCTCGCATTCCCACGTCGTGACGTTCGCGAACACCGTCCCGGCATCGCGCCAGACCCCACCGTCCTGGTGGATGTGCCCGAATATGTGGAGCCGCGGCGTGATCTCGGCGATCCGGCGGCGAAGGTCGGCGCAGCCGGCGCGTCCACCCACCGGAGATCGATCGCCGATGCCCTCGGGTGGTCCATGAGTGATCAGGACGTCGAGACCCGCGGGAAGCTTGCGCCACACGGCGGCGATCGCTTCGCCGCGCGGCAGGTTGAACGCCCAGTCGTTGAACTCGGGCTGCCACGGGCTGCCGTAGAACCGCATGCCCTCGATCACGACCTCGGCGTCCTGGAGGTAGTGCGCGTTTCCGAGCATCCCGCGCGCGGCTGCTGGCTCGTGGACAAAGCACCAGTCGTGGTTGCCGGCGACGATGATCTTGTGGCGATGGGGCAGGCCGGCGATCCACTCCGCCACGCCGCGCAGCTCGTCGAGATCGCCGCCGCGGCACAGGTCTCCTGCGTGGACGAAGACGTCGCCGTCAGGTACGACGAGGTCGCTGGTGAACGTATGCGTGTCAGCGACCGCGACGATCCGCATGGCTACTGAAGCTCGGCCACGAGCTTCGCGAGCAGGAGACGGCAGTCGGCGTAGACGCCGGGGGACTCGTTCACATCGTCGAGGGTGTCGATGAGCAGCGTCGCATCGAGCAGGCGCGCCGTTCGCATCCAGTCCTCGGGCAGCTGGCCATCCGCTTCGCGATAGCCGCGCTCGAACAGCGCGCGGAAGTCGGCATCGTAGCGATCGGCGTAGCGGAACATGCTGCCGAGATCGAGCAACGGCGAGAACGTCGTCGTCGCCTCCCAGTCGATCAGGCCGTTGATGCGCCACCGATCTTTCTCGGCGCGCTGGACGATGAGGTTACGGCCGCTGAAATCGCCGTGCACGAGACAGACGTTGCCCCACGCAAGCCGCGGCTCGGCAGCCTCGAGCCCGCGACGCAGGGCCTCGGATAGCGGGGCTCCGAGACGCTCGAAGGCCCGGCCGCTCGTCAGCTGGGCGTAGGCGCGTTCGAGAACGGGCGCGAGCTCGAACGGCTCGGTCGCATCGGTGCGCGCCAGCCAGGCGAGCAGTCGGCCGATCGGCTCGGCGAGCGAGAGGAACGCGGCGGGCGGCTCCTTGCGGCGCAGATCGTTGAACGTGGTGCCGTCGATCCAGCGGTAGACGATGGCCGGGAGTGCCTCGTCGGCATGCACGACGTCGGGGACGGGCAGGGTGCCGTGGAGCAGCGTCAACGTGGCGAGCTCGGCCTCGAACGCGTCCTTGCCACCCGCGTAGTGCTTGACCGTCAGGATGTCGCCGTTGTCGCGAATCACCTTGTGGATCGTGTTGGTGAGCCCACCTTCGACGCGCTCGATCTTCGTGAGCGGCCCGCCCGCGAGCTTTGCGAGCTGCTCGGGAGCGACCTCGATCAGCGGGAACACCCGCGCGTCAGTCACCGCGACAACCTCGCCGGCACGAGGCCGAGTGTACGCCTCTACTCGACGCGGTGACAGCCGTGACAGCCGAACGCATCGGGTTGCGGGTGATCCACGTCGTACTCGGCGAGCCCCAGCAATCGCGCCATCTTCGGCTTGATCCGCGTGGTCATCGCATCGAGCCATGGGCCCTTGTCGCGGGCGAGCGGAATCATCCCGGCAGGCGTCGCCGGCAGCTTCAGGAGCGCCGGGTTCGGCATCTCGAAGGTCTTGTCATCGAAGCTCGCGCCATGGCAGGTGCGGCAACCGAAGTCGGCGAACCGCTTCGGATCGATCGCGACGAACAGCGGCTTCATCTCGGGGACGACGACCTTCTCCATGTACGTCATCCGCTGGTCACGGGACATCGTCTTCCACGCGAGCTCGGGCGGACCGGGAGCGGCCGGGGGCTTCTCGGCGCGGCTGACGCACGCCACCGTGAAGACGAGCAGAATCGAGCTCGACCGCATCAGCGTGCGTAGTCCGACGACCGCGTCTCGCGAACCACGACGACGCGAACCTGACCGGGATATGTCGCCTCGTTCTCGATCGCGCGGGCGATCTCCTTCGACATGATGATCGCCTGCGCGTCATCGATCTGATCGTTCATCACCATCACGCGAATCTCGCGGCCTGCCATCAGTGCATAGG
>JACCQV010000456.1 GCA_013813945.1 Deltaproteobacteria bacterium
GGAGCGTCCCCTGTTCCCCCTGTTCCCACGAGTTATCCACACAGATCACGTAAGTCGGGAGCGTCCCCTGTTCCCCTAGTCGGGAGCGTCCCCTGTTCCCCTGTTCCCCTGTTCCCCCCCGCGCCGGGGACGCTCTCAACTTGCGCCATCTACGGCGGCCAAGGTTATCCACACAGATGGCGTAAGTTGAAAGCGTCCCCAGCTTCGGGCGTTCACTCGAGGGTGTCGAGATCGGCGTCGGCGCCCGTGTAGAACCAGCGCTGAGGATCGAGGAACCGGCGATCGCCGTCCTTGTGGATCATGCAGAGGAACGGCTTGGTGCCGCGCTCGATGAAGCCGGACTGCCACATCCGGCGGCGCCGCGCGTCGTTGGTGAACAGCTTGATGGTCAGTGACCGCGCGCGCGTGCGATCGCCGGCGTGTCGGATGATGGCGTCGAGGCAGGCGTGCCACCTGCCCGGTACCGCGACGACATCGACGATGTGCAGCTCGTCACCGCCGCGCAGCGACTCGAGTGCGCAGGCGCCGATCGGGCGATGATCATCGAGGATCACGTAGCCGGGTTCGCGTTGCGCGGGCGCGTCGCGGAACCGCCACTGATAGAACTTCGCATCGCGGATCGCGGCGAGCCGCAGATCGCGCTTCGCCTCCATCCAGACGGTGTCGACCCGCGGGTCGAGCTCCATCACGGGCTCGAGCGTGGCGCCGCCACGGGGCCGGGTGGCGCGCGCGACGAGGTTGCCGACCACCGAGGGGCCGACGCGCAGCGGGCGCACGTAGCGCGCGACCGTGCCGAGCTCGCGCGAGCCGCCGTGCTTGAGCGGGGTCAGGTTCATCGCGCCGGGTGCGCCGTACATGCAGCCGATCTGGTGCGCCGGCATCGCGCGACGCGAGGCATCGTGGAGCAGCCCGCCGAGGCCGCGGCGCCGGAACGCGGGCCGCACGTAACCGTCGCCACCGAGCGCCGCGCGAACTTCTTCGCCATCGAGCCACAGCCGGAACGGGAAGTACGAGGTGCAGCCCGCGACCTCGCCGGTCGCCGCGCTCGCGAGCCAGGTCAGTGCCGGACCACCGGGATTGGTCTCGTAGAGCCAGCGCCAGCGCGCCGCGACGTCGCAGCCGGGAATCATCTCGGCGATCAGGGCCTCGATCTCGGCGCGATCTTCGATCGTGGCCTCCCGGACAACGAAGGCTTCATTGCGTTCGTGCTTGGTAGCGACCATGGTCGAAGTCTACGCCCGGACCTTGGTTCGGCTTGCGGCTCCCTGTCGTCTCACACGTTATGCTGCGTGCATGACCCGCGGGATCATCCGTGAAGCGCGTCGGCCTGCGGGCTGGATCGCGCCGGGACCGCAGCCGGCGGGGGCCCAAGGCCGGGAGGAGCTCGAGCCCGCAGCCGACGAGGACCTGTGCTTCCTGACCGGCGACTGGCGCGTGTTCCAGAAGCTCGTCGGCCACCGCTGGAGCCTCGATGATCTGGTCACGGCGTGGATCGCGACGCGCCGCATCGATCCGGACCGGTCGCTGCGCGCGCTCGATCTCGGCTGTGGCCTCGGGAGCGTGCTCCTGATGGTCGCGTGGAAGCTCCCGCGCGCCGACGTTGTCGGAATCGAGGCGCAGGCCGATCGCGCCGAGCTCGGACGTCGATCGATCGCCTACAACGGTGTCTCCGAGCGGTGCCGGATCAGCGATGGCGATCTGCGCGAGGTCACCGGCCTCGGCGTGTTCGATCTCGTGACGGGGACTCCTCCGTATTTCCCGCGCGGCACGGGCACCGAATCCGCGAAGCCCCACGCCACGCCATGTCGCTTCGAGGTCCGCGGCGGTGTCGAGGACTACCTCGAGGCGGCGCAGCGCGTGCTCGCTCCGGGAGGCGAGATCGTGGTTGTGACCTCGGCGCTCGAGCGCGATCGCGTCCGCTTTGCGACCGCGGAGCTCGGTCTCCACCTGCGCGAGCACTGGGACATCGTCCCGCGCGCGGGCAAGGACGTCCTCGTGATGGTGGACGTCCTCACCGCCGCTCCCTGCGAGAGCAGCGCGCACACCCTGACGGTGCGCGATCGGGCGAGCGCGTGGACGCGGGAGTTCCAGCTCGTCCGCGCCGCGATGGGCCTACCGACGGCCCCGCCCTGACTACTTGTACTCGGGCTCGACGAGCTTGACGTCCTTGATGCCCGCCTCGCCGAACGCCTTGTCGAGCTGCGGCTTGGCACCGAGGAGAACGAACACCTCGTTGTTCCCGTCGAGCTCCTTGCCGATCAGCGCACGGACTTGCGCCGGCGACACCGCGGCGACCTGCTGGAGCAGCGTGTTGTAGTAGTTCGCCGGCAGATCGAACGTCGACATGAAGCCGAGGCGAGCCGCGAGCTCCGCGGTGACCGTCGACTCGCCGAGGAGGTTCGACAGGATCTTGCGGCGCGCGCGCACGAAGTCGATGTCGATCTGCTCGCCACCCTTGCGCAACATGTCGAGGCCTTCGCGCATCGCGCGGATCGATTCGCCAGCGCGCTCGGCGTCGACGGTGCCGCCCATCGTGTAGGCGGTCTGGCCCTTCCGCGCCGGGCGCTGTGCCTGCAGGCCGTACGTGGAGCCGAGCTTGAAGCGAACGTCACCCATGCGGGTGTTGATCATCTCCGCGAGGACCATGCGCGCACCCTGCTGCCCATCGACGCCTGCCGGCGCCGGGAAGCCGATCGCCACGGTCAGCTGGGGCTCCTCCTTGCCGATCACCCCGATGTACGAGGGACCGGTGCGCTTGAACGCCGTCGGATCGACCGGCTTGTCGACCGTTCCCTTGCCCCAGTCCGAGAACACCGAGCGCGCCAGCGACTCGGCCTGCTTCGGGTCGAAGGCACCGACGATCACGAGCGTCGCGTTGCCCGCGCTGAAGTGCTTCTTGCGGAAGCTCTCGAGCGTGTCCTTGCCGATCTTGCCGACCGCCTCAGGAGTGGCAACGCCGACCCTGGTGTACGGGTGCTCGGGACCGTAGAGCGCCGTGAGCACCTGGCGCTCGAACTCGTTGCTCTGCTGCGCCGCCTTGGTCTTCATCGACTCACGCGCCCGCTTCTGCCAGCGCTCGATCTGTTCCTGATTGTACGAACCTGCCGTGATCAGCCGCTCGAGGCCCTTCAGCATCACATCGAGATAGATGTTGAGCCCGCTCGTGTAGCAGGTCGTCGCATCGGCACCCGCCTGGCAGCCGACGTTGACGCCGGTCTTGCGGAAGGCCTCGGCGTCGATCGGGAGGCTGAGGAAGTCTGCGGCCGTCGAGGCGAGGTACGGGCTATCGGGGGCGATCGCCTCACCGACGTTGTTGAAGATCAAGCGTGCCGACGCGAGCGGCATCGAGTTGATCGGCAGCATCACGACGTTCATGCCGTTGCCGAGCTGGAATCGCTGCGCACCGACGAGCGCCTTGAGCTCGGCGGAGACCTTGATCGGACGCTTCGCTTCGCGGGGGTCGACGTCGGGCAGGGTCATCTGGTCGTGCGTCTTCGCCTCGAACTTGACCTTGGTGTTGCGCTTGTCGCCCTTGATGCCTTCCTTGTTCGGCTTGATCACGATCACGCGAGCCTTGTCGGGATCGATCCACTTCTTCACCGCAGCCGCGACGCGTGCGCCGTCGAACTTCGAGATCTTGTCGAGCTCGTTGAAGATGTACTCACCATTCGAGTCGAAGTCGAAGTCCGAGAACTGAACGAGGTCACCGATCGTCTGCGTGCGCGCGCTCAGCGCTTCGAGGCCCTGGATGAACTCGGCCTTGCGCAGGTTCTGCCACTCCTCGATCTGCACGTAGCTGCCCTCGTCGATTCCACGATAGGCCTGCCGCGCCGCCTTGTTGACGAACTCGAGCGCCTCGTCGAGCTTGCCCATGCCCTTGAGCTCGACGGAGATGATGAACACCGGTGCCAGCTTGCCGCCGAAGACCGCGGGAGAGACCGAGTACGCGAAGTCGTACTCCTGGCCCTTCTGTGCCGCCCGGATGAAGGCCTGACCGATACCGAACTGCACGGCCTCACCCTCGGGCGTGTTCGACGCCGGTAGCGCCCATGCCACGTTGAGCACCGGTCGCTCGACATCGAGCTCGTACTGCTTGCGGCTGCGGTCGACCTGAACCGCGGCGACTGCGGTCGGCGGCGCGCTCACGCGCTTCTCGAGCTTGCCGAACCACTTCTGGATCGACGCGATGGTCTCCTCGATCTGGATGCCGCCTGCGACGATCAACGTCGCGCGCTCCGGCGTGTAGTACTCCTTGATGAACTTGCAGGCATCCTCGAGCGTGATCGAGGTCAGCTGCGTGTCATCACCGCCGACCATCCGCTCGTACGCGTGACCCTTGGGATAGACCGCCGACAGGATCAGCTGCGGCATCTGGCCTTCGGCAGTGCCGGTGCGCTGGCGGATCTCGTTGCGAACGACCTCGCGCTCGCGAAGGAACTCGTCGTTCGAGATCGTCTGGCAGCCGTAGAACAGGCGCATCGCCTCGATCTTGAGCAGCGCGTCGAGGTTCTCGGCGCGCGCCGTCGTCATGTAGTGGGTCTCGTCCCAGATCGTATATGCGTTGAAGAACGTCGAGATGTCACCGATCGACTGCATGAGCGGCGGCGACGTCGGGCCGTCCGGCTTCAGGTTGAACATCATGTGCTCGACCAGGTGGGCGAGCCCTGCCTTGCCCGGGGGATCCTCCTTGGATCCGACCTCGTAACGGACATCGACCTCGACGAGCTGCGTGTTGGCGTCGGGCATCAACACGAAGCGCAGGCCATTCGCCTCCAGACGACCGCGCTTCTCCGCGTGCTTGAACGCCACCTTCGGCGCTTCGGGATTACACGCAGAAAGGAGCACGGCGGCGGCAATCGCCCACAAGGTCTTCGACATGGGGCGGATCTTTCCCAATTGGCCGCCGTTTGCAAGCACGCACTCCTGGCCGATCGCGACCCAACGCCTCGGGGTGCGACGGGCGCGTGTCGCATTGGGGTTTAGAGCCAGTTTCAGCTCTCCCCTCCCGCGAAGGCTTGGGCTAGTGTCCGCCGGCCATGGCAGACCGTGACCGCGCATTCTTCGGCCATCCGCTCGGCCTAGCGAACCTGTTCTTCACCGAGCTGTGGGAGCGATTCTCGTATTACGGGATGCGCGCGTTCTTGATCTTCTACCTCGCTGCGCCGCCGGAGCTCGGTGGCCAGGGGATGTTCGACAAGATCACGAAGGATCCGAGCCCCGCGGCAGGCGCGATCGTCGGCATGTTCGGCGCGTCGGTCTATCTGCTCGGGTTGCCCGGGGGCTGGATCGCCGACCGATTTCTCGGTCAACGCAAGGCCGTCTTCGTCGGCGGCTGCGGCATCGCGGTCGGAAACGCCGTGCTCGCAATTCCCGGCATCGGCGACTTCTTCTATCTCGGCCTCGTCCTCATCGCGATGGGCACCGGCTTTCTGAAGCCGAACATCTCCTCGCTCGTCGGCCAGCTCTACAAGCCGGGCGATGCGCGGCGCGACGGCGGCTACACGATCTATTACATGGGCATCAACATCGGCGCGTTCTTCGCTCCGCTGGCCTGTGGCTACCTCGCCCAGAGCGCCGGGTTCCGCAACATCCTCGTCAATAATGGACTCGATCCGAACCTGTCGTGGAACTTCGCCTTTGGCCTCGCAGCACTCGGCATGGTTGGCGGCCTGATCCAGTTCACGTTCGGCCAGCGCTGGCTGGGTGAGGCCGGCAAGCACCCGACCGTCCCGACCGATCCGGCCGAGGCATCGCGCGACGTCCGCATCCTCCAGGCGATCATCGGCGCGATCGTGGTGATCGGCCTCGTCGTCGTGTTCGCGAAGCCGTCCAAGGCAATGATCACCGAGACGATGGGCATCGGCCTGTTGATCGGCTCGGTCGCGCTGTTCTACGGCCTCTATCGCTCGGCGCGGAATGCAGCGGAGAAGCGCGGCATCCTCGCGATGATCCCGCTCTACATCGGCGCGATCGGGTTCTTCGCGATCTTCGAGCAGGCGCCCACCACGCTCAACATCTTCGCCGACTCGCTCACCCAGCCGGTGGTCCTCGGCTTCGAGGTTCCGTCGGCCTGGTACCAGAGCGTCAACGCGGTGTTCATCGTGATCCTCGCGCCGGTGTTCGCGTATCTGTGGGTCGTCCTCGCTCGCAAGGGCAAGGAGCCATCGAGCGTCAACAAGTTCGCGATCGGCATGGTGCTGCTCGCATTCTCGTTCCTCGTGATGCTGCCGGCCGGCGACGCGCGTCCGGTCGTGACGAAGGTGCTCGAGGAAGGTGGCCCTCCGGTGATCACCGACCCGGGCCACCTCGTCAGCGGCGGCTACCTGATCGGTCTCTACTTCTTCTATACGATCGCCGAGCTCTGCATCTCGCCGGTCGGACTGTCGAGCATGTCCAAGCTCGCACCGGCACGCCTCGGCGGCATGGTGATGGGCATCTGGTTCCTCGGCACCGCGATCGGCATCTACCTCGCGGGGCGCGCGACCTCGATCTCGTCGGGCTCGGGCTTCGAGTTCCTGTTCGGGTTCCTGTTCGTCTGCTCGCTGATCCTCGCCGGCGGTCTGTTCGTGATCGCACCGAAGATCAAGCGGATGATGGGCAAGGACGCTGACGCATCGGCCCCGGCAGATCACAGCGAGAAGGTCGGGCCCGAGCCGCTGCCCGGCGCCAAGGCCACCATCAAGAAGGATGACTGAGCCTCCTGACGCGCGAGACGGACTGACCCGCCTCGAGCGGATCATCCTGTGGCAGCTCCGCGAGGCGGAGAAGGAGCGCCCCGACGGCTACGTGCCGACCGCGATGCTCTACGGTCGGGTGCTCGAGCACATCGACATCTCGACCGACGAGTTCACGCTGACGCTGCAGAAGCTGATGGGCACGCCCTGGTAGATCGTCAGATCGTCGGCCACTTCGCGTAGTACGCGCGAACGTTCGGCGGTAGCTGGTCGAGGATCCACTCCCACGTCGGTTCGGCGACGAGCACGAAGCCGTTGCGGTGCCGCGCATGGAGCCCGATCGGAGGCGCGATCGATGGCTCGGTGCGCGCGCGATCGATCGCGGCGTCGAGCGGGGAGCCGGACCCGATGAACGCGAGCGGCATCAAGCGCCAGCGCCGGTCACGCGGCACACTCTCCGGACGCAGCCGTGCTGGCACGCGCGCGTACCACGCGACCATGAAGCCGATGTGCCGCTCGGGCACGATCACGGTGTCGCCCGCGGGGATCCGTCCGTTCACCGCCTGCACCGCAGCGACCATCGCGGGGTGCGCCTGGATCCGACCCTCGGTGCGATCCCGCGGCATCGCGAGCACGATCACGAGCGCGACGAGGACGAGCACGCCTTCGCGAATGACCGGCCACCACCGTGCGTCTTCCGCGCGCGCGACGAGATATCCGATCGGCAGATACACCGCTCGCGCGACGATCGCCGCGCACAGCGCCATCGGGACGAACGCGACGATCCGGATTCGCATTCCGAGCCCCTGTGGATCGGAGACCCGCAGCCACGGCAGCGAGATCGCGATCACTAGCAGAACGATCACCCACGCCGCTGCGGTCTCCGCGGTCGAGCGCAGCGGCAAGAGCTCGCCTGCGTCGCGTAGCTTGATGATCGTCGGCTCCTTCGAGCGCGCGAGCAGCGTGCGCACCGCGCCTTGCAGCAGGATGGCTCCGAGCAACCCGAGCACCCCGCCGATCAACGCCTCGTGGCCCATCGTCAGCACGAAGTCGCCGCGCCGCAGCGCCGGCGCCTCGAGATCGGCGTGCCACGTCCACACACGGTGCACGAGCGCGAGCTGGTCCGCCGACAGGAACCGCTCGGGATAGCGCGCGCCGAGCGCGAGCATGATCGACACGAGGACCGTGAGCAGGATCAGCAGATAGAGCAGTCGGCGACCGCGCAGGACTCCGCGCCCGGCGGCATCCGCGATCACGGAGGGCACCGCGATCGCGACGACGATCCCGGCCGCCATCTTGTGCGCGAGGAACGCCGCGACCACGCCGAGCACCGCCGCAGCGATCCGCGGCCCCGATCGCTGCTCGAGCGCCCGCAGCACGAGCCACAGCGCGGTCAACGCGAGGGTGATGCCGACGCCGTTCTTGACGAACTCGAAGGTAAGGAACGCGGAGCCGGCGCTCGTCGTCACCAGCGCCGCCGCGATCAGGCCCGCGCCGCGACTGTTCCCGAGCCGCGCGCCGACGCCATACGCAGGCACCGCCGCGAGTGCGCCGAACAGCGCCGCACCGAGCTTCGCGCCGGTCACCGGATCGGTCGCCGCCGCCAACGGCGCCATCAACCAGAACGTGAGCGGGGACGCGGGATAGGCGAGCGCGTGATCCTCGAGCAGCGCGCGCAGCTGGATCGGGTAGAAATAGCCATCGACCCCGACCGGGAACGGAGATTCCCCGAGCATCGACCACCGCTCGGCGAACGACCACGCAACGAGCAGTGCGAGCGCGACCGCGACGGCCACGGTCGGCATCCACGCCGGCAGCCTGCGGTCCTGCACGGTAGGATGCTGCCATGCCTGATGCCGTGGTGCTGCTCTCGGGCGGTCTCGACTCGTCGACCGCGCTCGCCGTGGCGCGCGATGCGGGGTTCACCTGTCACGCCCTCACCGTGCGCTACGGTCAGCTCCACGAGGTCGAGCTCGCAGCCTCACGTCGCGTGGCGGCCGCACTCGGGGTCATCGATCATCGGGTGGTCGAGGTCGACCTGTCGCCGCTCGCGTCCTCGGCGCTGACGACCCGCGGGATCGCTGTTCCCAAGGATCGTTCGCTCGACGAGATTGGTGCGCCCGGCGATGTACCGTCGACGTACGTTCCCGCGCGCAACACCGTGTTGCTGTCGCTCGCGCTCGCGTGGGCCGAGAGCCTGGGGG
>JACCQV010000458.1 GCA_013813945.1 Deltaproteobacteria bacterium
CCGTTGGACGACGCCTGCAGTGACGTCATCAGCACTCAAGATCAGTCGCATCTCATCGCCAGCCGTCAGAATGTTCGGTGGCGGTGCTGTGAGCGTTGGTTCTCGGAGGTTCGCGAGATCACAGGCGCCATGCGCTGGTCCGAGACCTGCTGCGAGGCTGCAGGTGCAGGAGTACAGTGATGGAGATGTCGTTGCCAGATGCTTCGATCTTTGCGAACGAGCCGATCCGGCGCATGACGCGCGCCGAGTATCACCGGCTGGGCGACGCGGGCTTCTTCGGCGAGGAGAAGGTCGAGCTTCTGTTCGGCGTGGTGGTCGAGATGACGCCGATTGACCAGGCGCACATCCACTCGACGTACCTCCTACGCCGCTTGCTCGAACGAGCGCTCGGTGACCGTGCGACCGTGGATAGCCCGACCGTGTTGGCGGCGTCGGAGATCTCCGAGCCGGAGCCAGATCTCATGGTCGTTCCAGCGGACGCCGCATCCTGGACCGAGCATCCGAGCTCGACGTACCTCGTCGTCGAAGTCGCGCGAAGCTCCGTGTCTCGCGACCAGGGCGTCAAGGCGCTCCTCTACGGAATGAGCGACGTCGAGGAGTACTGGATCGTCAATCACGTCGACCAGGTCGTGGAGGTGTATCGCGACCGGGACGCGGGCTCGTGGCGTACGAAGACCGTGCACGGGCGCGGAGAGCGGGTGGGGATGCTGCGCTTCCCGGACGTCGAGATCGCGGTCTCCGACGTGCTTCCGCCGCGTCCGTAGTGCGTCCGCGTCCGGCGGAGAGGTCTATCGCGATGCCAAGGACGGTCACTGGGAAACCAAGACCACGCATCACCGCGGCGATGTCATCGGCATGAGAGCCATCCCGAACATCGCGATCGCGGTGTCCGACCTGCTACGGCCGATCGAGTAGAGGTAGCGCCTCGATGTGCTCAGTAGGACGCGTCGTAGGAGACCAGGTACTCGCGCCACACGAAGCGGCCGGGCGATATCTCGGCCTTGTGGCCCGCTCGGGACATCGTGAGCTTCATGCAGTGATCGGTCACGATGCCCGTGGGGTCGTGGAGGTCGACGCCCTCGTAGTACCAGAACGGGTCGACCCCCGCGGAGCACGAGTCTTCCTCGGCGACCTTGAGCGTCGCCTTCACGTCATTGCCGGTCCGCACCACCGCACCCAACCGGCACAGGCTAGCGTGCCGCTACTCTGGATGAACTCGGAGAACACGCCGACGTACAGCGTGACCCCGGACGACCAGAGATAGGCGCTCCCCGCGCGAAACTTCATGAAGTTGGAGACGTAGCCGTAGGACGGCGGCGTTGGGCTCCAGCTTCCCGGCGGTACGATCCATGCCGAGCAGCCGGTCACAGTGTCGCACTTGCGCTCCCAGAACGTGCTCGTGTAGGGGCCGAGCTTGCGAGTCGATCCGTTGATCGCCAGGCCTGTCATGAAGGACGGTGCGCGGCTGATGGGCTTGGTCTCCATGAGGTTCAGTCTGCCGAGCTCGGTGAGCTGGCCTTCGCACGCGGGCCCCGGCAGCGCGGTGGAGTCCTCGTACTCGATCCATCCCTGGGCCACTGCGTATGCCAGCATCTTGTCGAAGCTGCTGGGGCCGACCCACGGAACCGCATCGAGCTCGGCCAGCGTTTCGAACGTGTCATCGTCGGCGGTGGCCGGCGTCTCATCGGGACCGAGCCGGTGCAGGTAGATGTTGCCCGACGCGGACGCACCGAGCCCGACGGTGTTCCGCAAGGAGCTCCGACTCGACTCGTTCGCGACGCGGAGCACTCCGCGAGCCTCGGGACTACCCTCGGTGACGCCGCTGGCGTCATGCTTCCCCTCGGGCGAGAGGAACGTGTCATCACGCCCGTCGTCCTCGACGGCGTCCGCATCGAGGCAGCCTCCTGCGAGCGAGAGCACCAGCGGGACCGTGGAGAGTTTGAAGGAGTTCACTCCACAGCCTCGAGCACTCCAGTGCCAGGGACCCGTCGTGTGTTGCCGCGGTCTTGCGAGGCGATGGCCGAAAAGGTCGAGACGCCCCGTCACGCGCGGCCAGCGCAGTGGCCGGTTATTTCGGGCCTTCGTGGCGGCGACCCTCCGAGCTCGGTCCGTTTCGGGCGGCGGATGCCCAAGATCCTGGGTAGGTCCGCGTTCTTGCTCGGGACTGGCGGGAAGTCGCGAGTGTCGGAGGGCTGCGATAGCGTCGGACCGTGCGCATCCTCGGACTCGACCCCGGCAGCCGCGTCTGCGGCTACGGTGTGATCGAGGAGACCGCAGGCGAGCTGCGCTACGTCGAGTGCGGCGTGCTGACCGCGCCCGAGCATCGGCCGATGGAGCACCGCCTGGGCGAGATCGCGCGCGGGCTCGAGGAGCTGATCAGCGAGCTGACGCCCGGCGTGGTCGCGATCGAAGACGTGTTCGTGCAGAACAACGTGCGCAGCGCGCTCGCACTGGCGCAGGCCCGCGGGATGGCGCTCGCCGTGGTCGGGCTGCGCGGCCTTGCGGTCGCGAGCTATCCGCCGGCCAGCGTGAAGAAGGCGGTGTCCGGATCGGGGCGCGCGGACAAGGCGCAGGTAGCGCGCATGGTCCAGACGCTGATCGGCTTGAAGAGCCTGCCGCGCGCGGATGCGACGGACGCGCTCGCGGTGGCGATCACCCACGGACGCACGATGCGCCCGATGGCGGCACGGATCGTTGCCGCTGTGGTAAAGGCACGCCCGAGGCCTGGAGACACGACATGATCGCGCGGCTGGAAGGAATTCTGATTCGCGACGGCGAGCACGTGATCGTCGATTGCAACGGCGTCGGGTACGAGGTCACGTGCTCGGCGTACACGATCGCGGCGTTACCGGCGCACGGCGAGCGGGTGACGCTGCGCGTGTTCACGCAAATGCGCGAGACGGCGATCGCCTTGTTCGGGTTCGTCGACGCGCAGGAGCGCGACCTGTTCGATCTGCTGATCACGGTGAAGAACGTCGGGCCATCGACCGCGATCGCGATGCTCTCCGGTGCGAACCCGCGCGACATCGCGGCGCTGATCGCGCGCGAGGATGTTCCGGGGCTCACCAAGATCAAGGGCATCGGCAAGAAGACCGCGGAGCTCCTGGTCGTCGAGCTGCGCGAGAAGTGCGAGCTGATGGTCCTGACCTGGAATGCGGCCGGCGGAATCCGGCCCGTCGCGGCGATGGCCGGCTCGGTGCGCACGGCGAAGGCGGGCCGGCATCCGCTGCTCGGCGAGGTGATGACCGCGCTGGTCAACATGGGCTGGCGTCCGGCAGAGGCAGAAGCCGCGGTCGCCGAGCTGCCGGTCGAGGAAGGCAGCACGATCGAGGTGCTCCTCCGTCAGGCACTGCGGAGCATGCCGAGATGAGCGCCCCATGACGCGGAAGAAACACATCGACGGCACGAGCGAGCCCACCGAGGATCCGCGCGAGGTCGCGCCCGCGGCGAAGGGCAACGAGAAGGCGTGGCAGGCGGCGTTGCGGCCCACGACGTTCGACGACTACATCGGCCAGCGCGAGCTGATCGATAACCTCAAGATCTCCGTGTGCGCGGCGAAGCAGAACGGCTGGCCGCTCGATCACTTCCTGTTCGCGGGACCTCCGGGACTCGGCAAGACGACGCTGGCGCACGTGATCGCGAACGAGCTCGGCGTCAATCTCCATGTCTCGAGCGGCCCGGCGATCGATCACAAGGGAATGCTGGCCTCGCTGTTGACGTCGCTCGGCGAGGGCGACGCCCTGTTCATCGACGAGATCCATCGGCTCGCGCCGGTCGTCGAGGAGAACCTGTATCCCGCGATGGAGGACTTCCGGTTCGATCTGTTCATCGGAGATGGGCCGCATGCGAAGGCGGTGACGATGCAGCTGCCGCGGTTCACGCTGCTCGGCGCGACGACGCGGATGGGTCTGCTCTCCGCGCCGCTCCTCGATCGGTTCGGCTTTCACTGGCAGCTGCGCTACTACGAGCTACCGGACATGATCGCGATCGTGAAGCGCTCGGCCGCGCTGATCGGGATCACGATCGACAAGGAGGGCGCGCACGAGATCGCGAGCCGCGCCCGCGGTACGCCGCGGATCGCGAATCGCCTGCTGCGCCGCGTGCGTGACTTCGCGGCGGTCGAGCGTGACGGCGCGATCGATGGCGACATCGCATCGTCCTCACTCGATCGGCTCGCGGTCGATCACGCCGGCCTCGACATGCTCGACCGTGCGTATCTCTCGGTGATCTGCGAGCGCTTCGATGGCGGGCCGGTCGGTATCGAGGCCGTCGCGGCTTCGCTGTCCGAGGAGCGCGGCACGCTCGAGGAGGTCGTCGAACCGTTCCTCCTCCAGGTCGGTTTCATCGCGCGCACGCCGCGCGGTCGCGTCGCCACCGCGGCCGGGTATCAGCACATGGGCCTCGTCGCGCCGCCCAAGGCACCCTCGGGTGGGCAGGGCGGGGCGCAGGGCCGCCTGTTCTAGCTCACGCACCTTGTGAGTGAAACGTGAGGCAGAGCTGCCGCGTGGTTGCCGCCCGCATACTGGAGCCGTGATTCGCCCCACGGTGGTAGGGCTGCTCGCACTGTGTGGTGCGTGCAGCGTCCTCTATGATCCGAACAATCTGGGCTCCGATCGGATCGACGCCGCCGTCAGCGATGTGCTCGATGCACCGATGACCGACGGTACGGATGGGATGGATGCCGCGATCGACGCGTTCGATCCCCCGATCGACGGACCACCTGGCTCACTGATGGTCACGTCGGTGACCGCCCCGACGCTGTACGAGGGAACGGGGACCGGCAGTCGTCCCGCGCTGGTGATCGTGAACGTGAGCGGGCTCATCACCGCGGCCCCGATCCTCACGCTCGCGCCGATCATGGACGGCACCACGCCGCGCACCGCGACGATCACGGCAAACCGGGTGTCCGCTGACCGATCGAAGATCGCGATCGCGATCGAGCTCCCGGTGCTGCCGATGACGGCTCATGGGGTGACCCGGATCCTGCGCCTGACGATCGAGCAGACCGGCGCCATCGTCGAGGCCGATCTGACCGTGACCGGTCTCGACGAGCTCACACCCGCTGCCGCGACCGTCAACACGTCGACGCTTCGGACGCTCTACTCGACTGCCACGGTCGCATCGGCGGTGCGATTCATCGGCGCCGCGCCCGCTCTCATCCGTACGACGTCGAACATCAGCATCACCGACGTGGTCCACGTCGATGGCGTGGGCAGCGAGCCCGGCGCACACGGGTGTGCGGGCGGTCCGGGGTCGACGGCCGGCGGCTGCGGCACGAGCGGCGGTGGGGGCGGGACCTCCGGTCTCTCTGGTTCTGCGGGCGGCGGTGGCGGCTTCGGCGCGACCGGGGCCGGCGGGATGGGCAACTCGCCCGGGGGTGGAGGCGCGCCTTCGGGCGACGAGCTACTGACCTCGCTGACGACGAACATCGGCGCCGCCGGCAATCGCGGGAACGGCGGCGGCGGCGGTGGCGATGCAACGCTCGGCGCTGGCGGTGCGGGCGGCGGCGGCGGCGGTGTGCTCGAGCTGACGGCCGG
>JACCQV010000470.1 GCA_013813945.1 Deltaproteobacteria bacterium
GCGCTGGGGGCGGCAAGGGCGGGCGTGACGACGGTCCTCCGCCTCCCGGAGACGGCGACTTCGGTGGCTACGGCGGCGGCGGTGGTGGCGGCGGCGGCGGTCCCGACGACGACATCCCGTTCTGATCAACCTGATCACGTCGACGTTCAGTTCACGTCAACGTTTTCAGGGCGCCGACGCGCGCGCCGCGAAGCACGCCTCGCAGATCGCCTCGGTCACGAACTTCTGGAGGTCGAGCTGATCGACATCGATCGAGCGAGCGGGGACGGGCAGCCGCTGCTGGGCGACGCAGGTCGCGCACATCCGCAGCACGATGTAGTCGTCGATTTTGCGGCACGGGTAGGTCGACCACGCCGGCACCGCGGTCCCCGTCGCGAGGGCGTCGCGGATGTGCGAGCACACGAACGCCATCCCGGAAGCGCCGTGGACATGGCACGTCGTACTGACGCTCATGGTGTGACTCTAGAGCGCAGGTGGCGGTGCTGTCAGCAGGTTTGGGGCCACGGTTCGGCGAGCAGGCTACAGTCGCCACGTGTCCGACGTTAGCCTGTGGCGCCACGCAGACTTCCTGAGGCTGTGGGCAGCCCAGGCGATCAGCGCGTATGGCTCACGGATCACGCGCACGGCACTACCGATCATCGCGATCGCGATGCTCGACCAGTCGGAGAGCATCATCGGCCTGCTCGTCACGCTGCAGCTCGCGCCTGGCGTGATCCTGGCGCTGTTCGCCGGCGGCTTCATCGACCGCGGCAACAAGCGACGGATCTTGATCGCCGCGGATCTGATTCGGGCCGGGGCGGTCGCCTCGCTGACGGTGAGCTGGGCCATAGGGTTGCTCTCGGTCGCACAGCTGATCGTCGTCGGAGCGGTAGTCGGCGCATGCAGTGCGCTGTTCGCGATCACCGATAATGCGTACCTGCCCGCGCTGATCGGCAAGGCGCAGCTCGCCGAGGGTAACGCGAAGATCGAGGCAACGGAGGCGATCGCGGAGATCACGGGGCCGGCGAGCGCGGGCGTGTTGATCGCCGCGCTCGGCGCGCCGTTGACGGTCGCGATCGATGCCGCGACGTACCTGTGGTCGGCGTTCATGCTCCACCAGATCAAGACACGCGATGTGGCGCCGGTCGATGAGGCGCCAACCGCATCGATGGCAGCGAGCATGCGTGGCAGCGGTCTGCGCGTCGGCATGCGCGCGGTGTTCCGTCATCCGATCGTGCGCCCGATCGTGATCAGCCACATGGTGTGGTCGCTGTCCGGTGGCTTCTTCATGGCGCTGTACACGCCGTTCTGCTTGCGCGTGCTCGACCTCGACACCGCGACGTTCGGCGTGGTGATCGCGATGGGCGGAATCGGTTCCCTCGGTGGTGCGCTGCTCTCGCGCGTCTTCGTGCGGGTGTTCGGTCTCGGGCGAACGCTCGTGATGACGTCGGCGCTGAGCCTGCTGTGCGCGCTGTTCATCCCGCTCGCCGATGGACCGTTCGTGGCGATCATCGCGTTCTTGATCGCGCACCAGTTGCTCAGTGATGGCTTCTCGGTGGCGTTCGTGATCCAGGCGGTGACGCTGCGCCAGACCGTGCTGCGCAAGGAGATCCTCGGGCGCGCGAATGCAGCGATCCACGTGGTCACCGCGAGCCTGCTTCCGATCGGTGCGCTGATCGGCGGCTTCCTCGCGGAGGCCGTCGGAACGCGCAACGCGGTGTGGGTCGGCGTGCTGATTGGCCTGGCTGCGCCGCTGCTCCTTCTGCCGCTGTGGAAGGTCAAGGAGATGCCGTCAGGGCCATCCTGAGCCCGAATCAGCGGTCTGCGGTGTTGCGAATTGTGTTTGCGCAGGCCTGGTTGCAGTACGCGTAGACCGCCCGAAATCGAGCCGCGTTGATACCTGCAGACACCGACAGCGCCGCCAGCAAGCTGCGCTTCAACGGGTGCCGGAATGAGTCCGGCGCCCTCCACCCGGGTCTAGAGGATTCGTCATGTCTCGGTTCTTGATCGCCTGTTCGCTCGTCGCCGCTCTGTCCAGCACCGCCATGGCTCGCTCGGTCGCCGTGCCCGCTCCGTTCGCGCAACCGCCCGCGGCCGACGTCTACATGCCAGACCGCTTCGCTGCGCCCGCGCGTATCGTCGATCGCGCGACCGTTCGCGCCAAGCTGCTCGAGCAGCGCGCAACCAACCTCGCCAACTTCCGCGCGTACGTGCAGCGCGGCGTGTTCCCGAACAACACGTATCGGAAGGGCAAGCTCAACGTCTGGATCGATGCGGCCGGCAACCTGTGCGCCGCAGCCACGATGCTCAACGACTCCGGCCTCGGCGATCTCGTGACGCGCGTGGGGGAGCAGAACAACTTCATCCGCCTTCGCGACGTGAGCCAGGGCCCGCTGATGGACTGGATGTTGATGTCGGGGCTGACGCAGGCCGAGATCGTCGCGATCCAGGAGCCCGGCTCCATGGTCGGGATCGTCCGCTCGCGGCAGTCCGTCGAGCCGATGCCGTCGCCGATCCTCGTCGATGCCGATCTGCGGGGCGCCGAGGATGTCCGTCTGGCTCGCCGCTACAAGCAGGTCGACGCGATGATCATGAAGAACCAGAAGCGCAGCCTCGATGCCGCCACCGATCGGCTGATGAAGAACCCCGAGCTCGCCTGGAAGCTCATCAACGGCTGAGTCCCGGCGCGTGGTGCGGCTCGACCCGAGCTGCCCCCCGACTCGCTGTCTCGTTCGTTTGCTGCCGTCTCTCTCCCTCTCTCTCGTGCGCACGTGTGCGCAAAGGATCCGTCATGTCTCGCATCGTCCTCGCGCTATCGCTCGTTGCTGCATTGTCCTCCGCGGCCTTCGCCGCACCGTCGTTCGCCCGGCCACCGTCGCTGACCA
>JACCQV010000478.1 GCA_013813945.1 Deltaproteobacteria bacterium
AACCATGAACCGGACTCGATTCAACGTATTCAAGAAGCTCCTCGCCATCAGCGCGCTCGCGATCGGCGCGCCCGCGATGGCGGACAACACCACCAAGATGGCGGACAACACCAGCAAGGCGAAGGCCGCGAAGGCGAAGGCGCCGGCGACCGCCAAGGCGCAGACCGACGCCAACAAGATGCTGGCGACCTGGCCGCCCGGGCCGCAGCTCGCCGGTCAGGAGATGATCGCGAAGTACGGAGCGCCGCAAGAGGTGACGTCCGAACGGATGATCTGGCGCGATGCGGGCCCCTACAAGCGCATCATGCTGACCAAGGAGATGCTGCCGCACGACTTCCCGATGCCGCACATGGACTACCTGGACCACACGATCAACTTCAATGTGCCGAACGACAAGACCGACGAGGTCCATGCGTTCGACGCGAGCATCACGATCTATCGCGTGCCCGGTGAGCTGTCCGCGCGGTGTGACCTCGAGAGCAACAACGTGCTCACGCTGAACCTCGCGATCGACGTGATCTCGGGCAAGAAATCGGTGGCCGCGGCGCGCAAGCAGTTCGGCGAGGTCGTCGTTCAGCGCGCGGAGGGCAAGAATCCTCCGTACGCGATGGCACTTCAGTTCCAGCCGCAGCAGGCGACCGCTGCCGCAGATCTCGAAGCGGTCACGCTCCCCGGGATGCCCAAGCGGTCCGACACAGCGGTCACCGGCGCGAATCGCGACGGCGAGATCCTCGCCATGCTCGTCGCGCTCGACCTCGGCGAGGTTCACGCGGCCTCGACAGCAGAGATGAAGCAGCCCGGTGGACCGGTCATGGATTACGCGAAGATGCTGCACGAGCATCACGGCAAGCACGTCGGGGAGACCGCCATGGTCGCTCAGAACAACAAGGTGACGGCTCTGCAGACCCCCGCCGTGCGTGCGTTTCAGGACAAGCACGCCGGTGCGCTCGCGAAGATCGTACCGCTCGACGGCGAACCGTTCGCGCGCGCGTACCTCGACCTGATGGTCAAGGGCCACACCGAGGCGCTGCAGATGATTGATCAGCAGCTTCGGACTGCGCAGAACGCGGCGGTCAAGGCGCACCTGAGCGCGACGCGGCAGGTGATCGCGACGCATCTGGACAAGGCAAAGCAGCTCCAGAGCGACAGTCGGCCGACGCGAACGTCATCGCGGCAGAATCGACGGTGAGCCCACGCCGGGGCGCAGACGACCTTGGTCGCGCACATCGATCATTTGGCGCACCTCACGGAATCGCCTCGAACGCTCGGTGACAACTCTGTGACCCTAACAGTCCGCCCCACGCGCACGGAAGCAGACGGCACGCTGCACTCGTGGTAGTTGCAATGACGTGACCGGGATACCCAGGGCGCGGGTGCTGTTGGTCGACGACCATCCGATGTTTCGCCATGGGCTCAGCGTCTCGCTCCAGAACGAACTTGATCTCGAGGTCGTCGGTGAGGCGAGTAGTGTCGTGGAGGCGAGAGAGATCGCGAGGAACGTCGCGCCGGATGTCGCGATCGTCGACATCATGATGCCGTCGATCTCCGGAATCACGCTCACGAGCGAGCTCCGAGAGACGCACCCACGCTGTCGAACGCTCGGCCTGTCGCTCGTGGATGATCCGGGTCTGATCGCCGACATGCTACGCGTCGGTGCCAGCGGTTATGCCTGCAAGACGCAGCCGATCGCCGAGATTCTCGAGGCGATTCGCTGCGTGCTCGGTGGTGTCCGCTACCTGCCGCCGACCGTCTCTCGCGACGCGGTCGAGGCCGAGCTTGCGGGCGCGAGCCGGCGACCGCTCGAGCGGTTGACGCCTCGCGAGCGCGAAGTGTTCGAGTTGCTGATCCGGGGGCATCGCAACGACGAGATCGCCACCCAGCTGTTCATCTCCCGCCGCACGGTCGAGACTCATCGCCAGCGGATCATGAACAAGCTTTCGGCGCACTCGATCGCGCAGATGCAGCGAGTCGCGGCCCGCTATGGGGGGCTGACTTCGTGATCGAGCCTCCGCTGGAACGGGCGCTCGTGGACGTCCTGTTTCACCGGTCCGAGAGTGCGATCGCCGCGGTCGAGAGCTCGACCGGCATCCCGACGCTCGTGAACGCTGCGTGGCGCGCTCTGTTCGTGACGAGTCCCTGGCAGGACACCATCCACGCCGAGGATCGTGCGCGCTGCGTACAGCCCGGTTCGGATGGCGGTGGCGAGCACCTGGCGACGGAGGTGGATGCAAGGCTCCTGCGCTCCGACGGGGAGACGCGGTGGCATCGCCTCCGCTTCACGCGCGATCCCGAAGGAGCCCGCTGGTTCGTCACGGCAACCGACATCGACCAAGAGCGCCGCGCCGACGAGGAGCGCGAGGAGGAATACCGCGTCAAGGATCGGTTTCTCGTGACCGTCTCCCACGATCTACGCGCTCCGCTGGCAGCGCTCCTCTTGTGGGAGCAAATCTTGCGTGACAACAGAACCAGTCCAGAGCTTCGAGCCAGGGCGATCGACGCGATTCACGACAGCGCGATCGCGCAATCTCGTCTCGTCGGCGACCTCCTCGATGTGTCGCGCGCCCTCCGCGGCAAGCTGTTCGTCGATCTTCGCCCGACGGACATCGTGGTGGTGCTCCGTGCCGCCCTCGATCACGCGGCCCCGAGCGCCTCCGAGAAGCGTGTCGTGCTCTACCGCGATCTTGACGACGCTCTCGGCGAGGTGAACGGCGACGCCGGCCGACTGCGGCAGATCCTCGACAACCTGATCGCGAATGCCGTGAACGTCTCCGATGAGGGCGGTCGGGTCTCCGTGTCGGCTCGGCGCCAGGCCGACTCGATCCTGATCGTGGTCGAGGGCGTGTTCGACCCATTCGATGAAGCGCGCGACAACGACAACCTCGGCCTCGCGGTCGCGCACGAGCTTGTTTCGTTGCATCACGGGACGCTCGATGCGTCGAGCGACGGTGTCGGGAGGGGTTCGCGGTTCACGGTGACGTTGCCCGCGATGAAGACTGACACTCTCGTCCGGCTGACAAGGGCCGCGTCCGAGCGCGCGCTGGAGGGTGTGCGTGTCCTCGTGGTGGACGACGATCCGCAGGTGCGGGATGCCCTTGCACTGCTTCTCGAACGGGTCGGGGCGATCGTCGTCACCGCAGCTTCGGCAGCAAGCGCTCGTGCGCAGCTCGTTGCCAGCGAGCCGGAGGCCCTCGTCTGTGACATCGGCATGCCGGGTGAGGACGGCTATGAGCTCATCGCGAGCCTACGCGCGTCCGGAACCGACACGCCCGCGATCGCCGTGACGGCCCATGCCTCCGAGCTCGACGTCAGCCGCGCACTCGCTGCTGGATTCGACGTCCACCTCGCGAAGCCGATCGACCTCGACCGGCTCATCGCGAAGGTTCGCGAGCTGGTGGTCGCGCGGCGTGCGCGCACTCCCGCCACACCGGCGTGATCTTTCGTGATCGCCAAGACACTGGCGCTCCACGCAGCTGATTTGCGTAGTTCTCCCACTTCCTCCAGGAACCTTGACGCTGCAGACTTGCATCAGCGAGCGGGTCGCGTTCAGACAGCCGGCGTGGAGGATACGAAGATGGGACAGCGGATCGACGGGCGGGAGAGGCGACGGCGGCGGTTCCACGACGCGAACGATTGGAGCGCACGGCAGGACGAGCCCGAGTCCGATTCGGGCGTGCGCTCGGCCAGGGGCACGCAGCCCCAGCCCGCACTCGCCATGGAGAAAGCGTCCGCGGATGCGCAGGACCTCGCTGCCGCGGCCGATGCGCAACGTGGGTTGAGAGAAGAGGACGTCGCGCAGATCGTTCACGATTTCAAGTGTCCGCTCGCGACGATCACGCTCGAGACGTGCCTCCTCGACGCCAAGCTCGCCGACTGTGATCTGGCCTATGTCCGGACGGCGGTCGCCCGCATCGATCGCAACATCGCGTTCCTCGATCGCATGGTGCAAGAGCTGCTCGACTTGTGCTCGATCGACGCGGGCCAGTTCGTTCTTCACCGCGCGCCGACGGAGTTGCGCGATCTTCTCGGAGACGTCATCGATCGGATCATCGCGACGGGAGAACGCGCTCGCGTGCGCGTCGAAGCTCCGGATCCGGTGACATTGGAGATCGACGATCTTCGGATCGAGCGCGTCGTCGCGAACTTCCTCCACAACGCGCTCAAGTTCTCGCCACCCTCCAGCGCGATCGTGGTGCGCCTGGAGAGCAGACCTGAAGTCGTCTGCATCTCGGTGATCGATGCTGGGCCGGGCATCCCCGCCGACGAGGCAACGCTCGTGTTCGACAAGTATCGTCGTGCGGGCTCTGCGCCTGGCCACGAAGGCTGCGGACTCGGGCTCTACGTCAGCAAGCGAATCGTCGAGGCACACGGCGGGCGAATCGGCGTCGAGAGCACCTATGGGGCCGGGTCACGTTTCTACTTCGAGCTGCCGGTCGCGTGACGCAGCATCGCAATCGCCGGCCCCGCTGATCCCCCACTGCGCCTGGCAGACCGGGCCGACCGGATCGACGCAAGCTCGTCGTGCATCGAGCTCGAGCACGTGGTTGCTGCCGCCCGACGGCGTAGCTCGGCGCGGAACTGGTCTTTCGCGGCTGCCAGTCTCGACTTGACGGTCCCCGCGGGAATCCCGAAGGTTGTTGCGATCTCGGTGCACGTCGAATGCTCGACGTGCGCCGCGATCAGCAGCTGGGCGCTGGTTTTTCTCATGTTCGACAGAACCCGCACGATCGGTGTTCGATCGGCGGTCATGTCGCTGCGTGCGTCGCACCGGAACAGGTCAGCATCACTCGAGAAGAACAGGGCTTGCTGCCGGCGACTGCGCACGAGGAAGTCGAGTGTCCGGGACTTCAATCGGACCGCGAGCCACGCGATGACGGAGCCCCGCGTGGGATCATACGACGCGGCGCGGTTCCATGCCTCGAGGAACACATCATGGAGAATGTCCTCGGCGTCAGGCCGGCTGTGGCATCGCGTCAGGGCGAGGCCAAATAGAAACGCGGAGTGCCGGCGGTAGAGCTCGCCGCAGGCGGCATGTGATCCCGACAGGAGATCCCGCATCAGGGTCGGATCCGAACGTGAGCTCAGCTCGGCTGTACAACCCATAGCTCACCGTACGGCGGCGCGAGACGGCTGCCCAACCAGCATCGCAGTCCCTCACGTGGTCTCATGGATGGGTTGCGCTTTATACGTAGAACATGACGCCGTGGATCTCCCCGTCCTCGACCGACCCTCACAACAGTCGTTGCATCCCCGGCGTGCAGCGGTGCCGTTCCGCGCGACGGACGTGGGCAGGCCGGGGTCTACTCCTCAGCTCAGCGGCGCGTTCCACCGGGCTGGGTGTGCGCGCGCTTCGACGGTGACGGTGTGGTGCGGACCGTGTGCGTGCTCGCCTCGGGCCACTTGACCTCGGGCGGCGGAAACGCCGGGCGCGCGAGCAGGTATCCTTGACCGAAGTGAGCGCCGGCGGCGATCACCGCGTCGAGCTCCTGCACGGTCTCGATGCCCTCCGCGACGACGAGCGCGTCGAGCTGGGTGCACATCACCACGATGCCCTGCACGAGCTTGAACAGCCGCGAGTCCGTGGTCAGACCGGCGATCAGCTCGCGGTCGAGCTTCACGACTTTCGGGTGCAGATCGGCGATGTACTTGAGGTTCGAGTAACCGGCACCGAGATCGTCGACGACGAGGTGGATCCCGCGGCCGCGGACCTCGCTGAGGATCGTCTGGCACAGGTGGAAGTGCGAGAGCGGCACGCCCTCGGTGATCTCCAGATAGACGTCGCGATCGTGGTGATACAGCGCGTCGCTCGGCTGGATGATCCAGTGCTCGTTGAGCTCGGACGGATGGATGTTGATGAAGAGCGGGAACTCCGGGCAGCCCGCGATCGACATCTCCCGCAGGATCTTGCCGAGCTCACCGGTCAGCGAGTGCTCGACCGCGGCGGCGAACAGCGCCATCGGGTTCGTGAACTCGGGACCGAACGGACGCGCGAGGGCCTCGTACGCGAAGACCTTGTGGGTCTGCAGATCGACGATCGGCTGATAGGCGATCTTGACCTCGCGCTGTTCGAGGACACGTCGGATCGCATGCGTCGGCGGGGGTAGCGTCGGAGTTCTTGCCACGATCGGATCCATCTTACCCCTGTTGCTAGTCACCGAGCGCGCTGTCGAGCTTGGCGAGAACGCGGCGATCTGCCGGGTCCCCCACATCGTACCCCGCGCGGAGGGCGGTGAGCTCCGCCTTCGTCGCCCCGAGGCCGACCAGAGACTCGATCGCGGCCGTCCGGGCCATCCAGCTCGTCGCTTTGTCCACGATCACCGAGGCGATCACGCGCTTGACTTCTGCCGCATCAAACCAGGGCGCGCGCTGCTTCCAGGCGGCGAGCTTGTCGAGATCGGCGTCGTGCGAGAAGTAGCAGAACGTGCTCATCACGCTCCACGGTGGAGATTGCTCGCTCCGTGGTTGCATCGCGAGCCGCTCGAGGAAGAGGCGGTACGCCGGCTCGCTCGCGGTGTCGAAGACCGGGTGATTGTGGAACATCGCGACCAGCCCCTCCATGCACGAGGCATACAGCTCGGGATCCGCGGCCGTGGCGGTGTGCTGCGCATACATGGCAACGAGCATCGGGTCGCCGAGCTTGCCACCGAGCGCGCACGCCGCGCGGCGAACACTCGGATCGGGATCGCGCTCGACGATCGCGATGATCTTCGCGGCGGCGCCGGGCATCCCACGGTTGGCCACCGAGGTGATCGCGTCGAGCGAATCGCGACGAACCGCAGCGGTCGGGTGATCGGCGGACTCGAGCAGGAAATGTGCGACCGGTGCGAGCCGAGCGCAGTCATCGGCGAGCAGGTGAATGAACGCCTGGCGCACGGCAGGCACGTGTTCGCGGCGTGCGCGCGCGACGATCGCGCTGCGGCTCGCGATGTCAGCGCCCATCAGCTTCGCGGCCTCGATGCGGACAGCCGGCGCGCCATTGGTCAGGAGACGTGTCCCGAGCGCGAGGCTGAGCTCCTTCGAGCCTCCGGGCACCGCGAGCTCCTGGCGCAGCGCGCGAAGTGCGAAGCAGGTGTCGACAATTTCGTAGCCCTCGAGCTGGCAACTCGCGAGATCGAGCACGCGGCGCTCGAGCGTACCCGGCGGGGCCTCGCTCGACGGCGTGCTCATGCGCGCCTCGACGACCTTGCGACCCGCGACCTGCTGATCGAAGTCCTTCGCGCACGCGCTGACCGCGAGCAACCCACACACCAGACCGAGCTTGTTCACCATGTCTCCACCTCGCTGACCGAGCCTCAATAGCCGAGCCGCGGGCGGCAACTCAAGGAAAATTACCCACTTTCCCGGACGTCTCAGGGCTGTCCGGAGATGTTGCTAGGCTTCGAGCCGCCATGCGCCTAGGGTCCGCCGCATGAAGCGCCTCCTCGTGCTCGCCCCGATGTTCCTCGCCCTTTCCGCCGGTTGCGATGGGGATGGCTCGTCGCTGCCCACCGACAGCGCTCCGGGCATCGATGCGCGGATCATCGACGCGCCGGTGGTGGTCGACGGTCGCCCGATCGACGGGCCGCTGATCGACGGCCCGCTCACCGATGCCCCGATGATGACCGACGCCGCGGCCGGTTCGATCACCACCGCGTGCATGCACGCGTGCACCGCGATCGGGGTGTGCTTCATGGATAGCGACGCCGGCTGCGTGGGCGAGTGC
>JACCQV010000481.1 GCA_013813945.1 Deltaproteobacteria bacterium
CGTTCCTCCACATGACGCCGGGCACGTGGACGCTGAACGGCATCGGCCGCACGTACACGCAGGGGTCGATCGACGTCGCGACCGGCACCACCGACGTGACGTTCGTGGTCCCGTCACGGTAGCGAAAGCCGAGAACGCGAACGAGCGAGCTCAGCGCCTGCGCTCACCCCGATCTGCAGAACCGCTCACTCGGCTCTCGCTCCGGGGAGACCTGTGGATGGCCACGCGTGTCACGGGCGCTTACGCACGTAGAGGACCCATCAACGCTTACACAATTCGCTCGATCGTGCAGCCCGAGATCGGGCCAGGCCCGGCACGGACGTTGCTCACGAAGAGCCTGTGACCACGTACCCACCCCAGCTGCGACTGATCGCAGCTGGCACTTGATCGAGATTCAGGGTCCCACGGTGCCGGCGGTGGCAGTGCGTGGCGAAGTCGAGCAGGCAACGAAAGGTGACCTCGTGCTTGTCGTGGATGACGACCGCGAGATCCGCGAGGTGACCGCAGAGATTCTCACGGCCGCTGGCTATTCCGTGCAGACAGCCTGCGACGGTAGGCAAGCGCTTGAGCTCCTGCGGTCGATACGTCCCGCCTTGATCCTGCTCGACTTGAACATGCCGAACCTCGACGGCGCGGAGTTTCGCCAGCATCAACGGAGCGACCCCGAGTTGAACCAGATCCCCACGGTCGTCGTGAGTGCAGCCAACATCGAGCCGTTGCTCGACCTGGCTTGCGACATGTGCTTGCGCAAGCCGGTCCGAAAACGTGAGCTGCTCTCGGTCGTCGAGCGCTACTGCGCCCCACATCGATAGCCGCGACGTTCACGAGCCGTGCAGCTGTGCCTGGGCTTTGCTCTGTTCGATCGGAAGCAAGATACGAAACATGGTCCCCGTCTGATCCGACGTCGCGACCACCGTCCCGCCATGCCCGCGGATGATCTCCTGCACGATGTAGAGTCCCAGCCCGAGCCCCTTCGCGTGGCCCGTTCCATCGCCGCGCTTGAACGGGTCGAACATGGTTCGCAGCTGAGCCTCGGAGATCGGCGCACCACCGTTCTCGTTGCGGACCACGATGCTCGCGGCGTCGTCGATCACAGACGTCTCCACGGTCACGGTGCCGCGAGGTGGACCGTATTGCGCAGCGTTGCTCGCCAGGTTCGAGATCGCCTGACCGAGTCGATCGGAGTCCCACGAGCCTTCGACGTCCTCGCCGAGGTGCTGAAACGTCGTGGCTCGAAACGTCAGGCGGACTTCGTCGAGGACATCGGCCACGATGCCCAGGAGACCGGTTGTCGTCCTCGAGACTGGGATGCCAGTCCCGAGTCTCGTGCGGGTCACGTCGAGCAGCTGATCGACCATCGCGGTCATCCGGCGAGTGGTGTTGCCGATCCGACCCAGAATCCCTTCCTTCGTTGGCGTGTCGCACGATTGGTCGCCGAGTAGCTCCACGCAACTCGAGATCGCGCCGAGCGGCGTCCGCAGATCATGGCTGACGATTCCGACCATCTCCTCGTGGAAGCGGTTGGTCGCGCGCTCGAACTCCGAACGGATCGCGGCTTCGATCGCCAGCCCGGTGAGCTCGAGGCAGGTCTGAATCGCGGCGAGATCGCCCGCGTCGAACGGCGGCTCGGGATCGTCGCGCGTCACCGTGACGATTCCATGGACGAGTCCGCGGACGGGGAGTGACATCGATGCGAGCCCTCGCAGCCCACACTGTTGAATGTACGAGGCGGCCGTCGCGGGCAGCTTCGCGAGCGCCTCCTCGGAGCTCGCGAACGCGTGGACCATCGGCTCCGTGATGGTTGCCAGAGACGAGAGCAGCGCGGCGTGGCCAAACCTGTGACGTGACACCACCTGGCTCGGCATCGGTCCGGGAAGGAGCACGACCGCACAGCCGTCGCAGAGCTTTGTCGCAAGCGCGCTGGCGAGCTCGCCCAGGATCGCGTCCACCTCGGTTCCCACCGCGAACAGAGCGCGCCCGAGCTCATTGATGGTCGTGACGCGCCGGCGTTCCAGATCCGCTTCACGCTTGAGCCGAGAAGCCCGGAGCGCCAGGGCAACGCGCGCTCGCAGCACCTGCGGCACGAAGGGCTTGGACACGTAGTCGTTGGCACCGGATTCGAGCGCGGTGACGACGTCGTCCGACTCGACGCGAGACGTCAGGAGGATCACCGCGACGTCGCGCGTCTTCGGGTTGGCGCGAAGAAATCGGCAGATCTCATCGCCGCCGAGCCCAGGCATCATCCAGTCCATCAGGATGAGATCGGGCGGCTGAGCGGTGACCAACCGTTCGAGCACGCTTGCGCCGTCCTCGAAGTGTTCGAACCGGTGTCCCGACCCGAGCGCAACCTGCGTGACGGCACGTTGCGTCTTGCTGTCGTCTACGATCCAGATGAGTGAAGGCTGGGCCATCGTTGCCGACGCGCCGCGAGGCGCATCTCCACGGCGCACGTTATCCCGATGTCGCGGATCAACCTGGCGCGTCACCGTTGCCTCACGCCCTCGTGTCGGGTAGCGCACACATCGCGATTCGAAGCGATGCTCCAGATGTTGCGCTCTCAGCGTTGACGGCTCGGCTTCGGAACGATCTGCCAGATCGGAACGTGTTCGCCGCTTGCCAGCGTCTCGTCATGACGAAACCCCACGACCTCCATCGCGTACGCCGGCGCAAGTCCGTAGATGTGATCGACATCCGCCTTCGGGCCACCTGCCCTGGCCTGCTCCTTCTCGAGCTTCGCGAGGAGCGTGCGCGCGCCCCACGGGACGGCCCCGTGGAAGGTCGGTTCCGTGACCCCATCGCGACCATTGTAGGCGATCGACCACAGCTCGTTGCCACCGCCGAACATGGCGAGCTCGAACCCCATCGCCGCATCGTCCGTGAACAGATAGAGAACGTCACCGCCGTCGGACAGTCTCGCCGCCGCGGCTCGCTTCACCTTGTCCATGTGGTCGAAGCCGTCGCCGATCACGACAAGCCAGTCGTCGACCTCGAGCGCATACAGGCCGGTGTCGTAGACCTCCTCGATGAGCTCGCTGATCACCTTGAACCGCAGACGAGCGAGCACGTCGTCGCGATCGCGGTTGCGCGTGGCGAGCCATCGGCAGCGAAATCCCATCGGGTGCTCCTGGAGCCTACCAGCGTCTCGCTGCCGACCTGGCCCGACCGCTGTGCGCACTGCTCCCACCCGCGAAAGCGCCGGTCCCGTGCAGCGTTTTTCCTGTCCCGCGGTTCCATGAGACGATGGAACTGATGCGGAAGCTGACCTCGCTCGTGTTCCTCGCCGGTTGTTTGCCGACCGGTGGGCCTCCTGAAGGTAGTGTTCGCGGCACGCGCGACGGAGCGTCGATCGACTTCGCGATCGATCCGTCCTCGGAGTTGATCCTCAAGCGAGCGGAGACCTGCGGGGCGGGTGACCTCAACCGGTTCTCGCTGGACTACGGCAGCGGCGAGCTCCACGTCGAGTTCGATGTTATCGGTGTCAACGTGCTGGCCGACATCGATGCCGTCGTCCCCTTCACGGGCGAAGGCCCGTTGCTGTGGTTCAAGGTCGACGAACCGCCCGCGATGATCTCGGCGACGCTATCCGTCGGGATCGACAGCGCGCTAGGGCGCCGCTCCGGTGACTTCCGGGTCGTGTACGCGGACGGCGGTGTGATCGATGGCGACTTCGACCTGATCTACGACGCGCAGGGCGACCGGGCGGATTGCGGCGGCGGCGGCGGCGACTGGGACGACTGACACACGTCAGATCGACCTGGGCACATCGGCGTCAGCCAAGATCGTCCACAGTGCGCCGAGCTGGTCGCGCAAGCTCGCGATCTCCGCAGCAAGCGACTCATCGTGCTCTGCCTCGGCAAGCAATCCAGCAACCTCACCCCTTCGCTCCGGCGCGAGTCGCTCGGCGATCGCGATCAACAGGACCGTCACGGACTCTGCACGTTCGGCACCGACGGCCTGTTCGACGCGTGGGAACACCGCGAGCTTGCGAACCGCACTGCGTGCGGCGCCGATCGCTTCATGGTGCGCACTGCTGGCT
>JACCQV010000499.1 GCA_013813945.1 Deltaproteobacteria bacterium
AGCCCGATCTCTTCCTGATCGAACAACACGAAGGCCACCGGATGCTGGCGCACCGGCAGCTCGCGCAAGTACCTCGCTGCGGCGAGCACGATGGCAACGCCGGTCGCGTTGTCGGCCGCACCCGGCCCGGCGGTGACGCTATCGAAGTGCGCACCCACGACGATCAGCTCCATGCCGCCGGTCGTCGACTCGAGCATCGCCACGACGTTTCCACCGGTCGGATAGCCGTGACGCGTGGGCGTGTAGCCGAGCGCCGTCAGCTCCGCGAGCAAGTACGTCCGCGCGGCGTCACGCTCGGCAACACTCGCGCGGTGCATCAGCCGGAGCCCCGGCGCAATCTCCGTCTCGCCGGCGAGCTCGGACACGAGCCGGTGCTGGTAGTCGTCGAGCCAGACGCAGGTGCCGAGAGCGCGGCACTCCGACGCATCCGGAGGTGCATCCGGCCCCGCAGTGCCTCCATCGCAGCCCAGCGCAGTGATCAGCAGTGGCAGGAGCGCGCGACGCATTCGCGGACCCTACGCCAACCCCGGCCGGGTGGTACACGGAAGAATGCGCACCTGGTGGATCCCGCTCGCGTTCCTCGCGTGCAGTGCTCCGCGCGAGCCCCTCACGAACACGGGCGACTCGGGCACGGTGCTGCGGATCGGACCCATCGAGCCGCTCGGCTGGCTCGGCCTCGCAACCGCCGCCAAGGACAGCAACAACCTCCCGCGCCACGCGCCGGTCAGCGCAGCGCATCCGCTCGTCACACCCGTCGAGCGCGACGACGTTTTGGATTCGGCTACCTCGATCGCTGCGATCGGCACGACGGGCGGCGTCCAGCAGTTCAAGACCGGCGCGCGTGCCAAGGTCCCCTACGGCTGCGACGGTCACACGCTCGAGGTCACGACGTTCACGGGTCCGCGGCTCACCCCGGGCGCGGTGTGGCTGCTCCCTCCGACGATCCCGCCGACCTGGAAGCCCGCGCCGCTGCCGATCGTGTCGCGCAGCGCCGTGGCCGCGCAACGCAGCTATGCGATCGGGCCTCTCGCGCTCGACCTCAGGCGCACCGGCGATCTGCGCGGTACGCTGACGATCAGCCGCAACGGCAAGGTCGTGCACACTGCCCCGTTCGAACGCCACCTGATGGAGGGCGCCGACGCTGCGCCGATTCACCTCGCCGAGGGCGGGCCCGGGATCCCCGAACCGATCGCGGCATGGACCATCGGCCCGTCCGGCCCGATCCTCCTCGTGCTCACTCAGCCTGGCTACGAGGGGACGACGTTGCGGGCACTCCTCGTCGAGGCAGCTTCGGCGCGCGCGATCGAGTCCATGGAGATGTACCTCTACTCGTGCGCGTTCTGAACGCGCCGTGATACAGCCTGCCCATGGAGCCCATCGTCCACGTCTGCAATGGTGACAGCACGGCCGACATCCTCTCCCTGGCCGACCTGCCCGGCGAGATCCGCGTCTGGGCCGACGCGCTCGATCAGGGTCCGGTGTTGCCGGTCTCCGATGAGGACCACTGGAAGCACCGCGCCGAGTTCTGGGCCACCCGTGGCATGCCCGACGATGGTCGGCTCGCCGCCTGGGATCGCGGCGTCGACGAGGCCGCGCGCGCAGAGGAGCTCATCCTGTGGTTCGAGCATGATCTGTTCGATCAGCTCGCGTTGATTCGCCTGCTCTCACGCCTCGCGCGTCAGGGCCTGCCGCAGACCCTG
Organism: Deltaproteobacteria bacterium; assembly: GCA_013813945.1. Classification (GTDB taxonomy): domain Bacteria; phylum Myxococcota_A; class Polyangia; order Haliangiales; family Haliangiaceae; genus JABFXX01. Next base: position 1,701 of record JACCQV010000499.1, read on the forward strand.
ACGATCGTCTCGATCGATCGTCATCCCGAGGTCCCGAACTTTCTGGGCTTCGGTCAACTCAAGCCCGAGCAGCTCGCCCAGCTGTGGCCACGCCGCACCCCGCTCTCGCGGGACGCGATCGACGAGGCGATCACCGCCTGGATCGCCGTGACGTCCGCAGATCCACGCGCGCTGCCGTATCTCACTCGCCGGATCAAGGCGCTGCCGTTCCTCGCCGGCGCCCTCGAGCGTCACCTCGAGGAGTTCCCGGATCCGACGAGCGGAATGTCGCGCACCGAACGTCAGGTCCTCGCGGCGGTCGCGCGCGGCGAGTCGAATGCGGAAGCGTTGATGCTCAACTCTCACGCGAGCGATCCGCGCTATCCGCTGACCGACATGCAGCTCCTCGTTACCCTGCGCACGCTCGCACGCTGCGGCTTCCTCGAAGGTGCTCCGACCGGAACCACGCCGGCCGCGCTCGCCCCCGTGAAGGCGACCGTCACTCCGCTGGGACGTCAGGCGCTCGCAGGCGCGATCGATCGCATCCACGAGACCGGCATCGACGAGTGGCGTGGCGGCGTCCACCTCACCGGCAAGGGTCCGGTGTGGCGCTGGGACAGCCGCGAGCGCAAGCTGATCGAGCGCTAGGCCGCGGCGACAGCAGCGTCGTCGAGCTTCGCGATCTCGTTCTCCATCGCGCCCTCGAGCATGTACATCCACATGCGAAGGTCACCGCGCAACGACCACAACACGGCCTTCCCGCCGCCCCACGTTGCGGGCTTGTTCTTCTCGAACGCGAAGTGCCCGAGCCACGCGAGCCCGTAGCCCGCGATCGGCGCGACCAGCAACGCGGCCGGATACATCGGCGCGATCGCGACACAGCCCATCGCGATCGATGTGCCGATGAAGTGCAGCCTGCGGCTCGTCTTGTTGCGATGCTGCGAGACGTAGTAGGGCCAGAACTCCTCGAAGCTCCGCGGTTCAGTCATGGGTCGACTATATCGCGGTAGGCTCGCCGCGTGCGGTCTCTCGTTGCTGCCCTCGTGCTGGTTGTGGGCTGCGGCGACAACATCCCGACCGTGGGGTTCGAGGCGTTCGCGCCTGCCCGCCGCGAGGCCGAGTGCCAGCGCCTGGCCCGGTGCGGGGTGTTCACGGCGGTAGACGACTGCACGGCGTATTTTCGTGCTCCGTTCGACCTCGACCTCCGCGCAGCGGTGGCCGCAGGCAGGGTCAGCTACGACCCGGCCGCTGCCCATGCCTGTCACGCCGCGATCGGAGCGATGAGCTGCGACCAGACCTCGGCCGAGGTTCGCACCGTGCTCGCGGAGTGCGCGAACGAGGTGTTCACCGGAATGCTCGGTGCAGGTGCCGAGTGCGCGTTCGATCGCGAGTGCGAGTCCGGCGACTGCGACGCAGCGAGCTGCGTCCCGGATACCTGCTGCTACGGGCGATGTCTCGCGGCGGTCGCCTCGGCGATCGACGAACCATGTGATGCCGATCAGCACTGCGGCGACGACGCCTACTGCGGGACCGATCACGTATGCCGAGAGCTCGCGAGCACCGGCATGGCGTGCGCGCTCGACTCACACTGCACGGCCGGGCTGGCGTGTATCGGCGCGACGGAGTTGCAGCTCGGCGCGTGCCGCACCCTGCCGCTCCTCGGCGACGCATGCCCGTACCTGCGCTGCGCCGAGGTTGGTGCCGTCTGCAACCCGGCGCAGATCTGCGTGGCGGTGGGCATCGCCGGTGCGCCGTGCACGGTCGACGCAGACTGCTCGGAGTTCCGCAGCTGCGATCCAGCGACCAGCCTCTGCACCGACACACCACAGCTCGGGATGCCGTGCCGCGGGAGATGTGCGGGCGAAGCGTGGTGCCCGCTCGACGGCAGCTCGCTCGGCACGTGTGCCGCGCCGCAGGAGAACACCGCGCCGTGCTTCAGCAACGATCAGTGCGCGTCGCAGTTCTGCGCGGAGGGCGCGCTGTTCGATACCTGCGCCGCGCGTGCGGTCTGCTTCTAGCTACAGCGCAGCGACCGGCTGGATCAGGCGGTTGTTCACCGACGGGCCCGGTGCGTGGCAATACCAGCTGAACGGGTCGCCCGGCGTCCCCGTGAGCGTGCGCTCGTACGCCATGTTCTGGGGGCTTCCGGGGTCCGCCTGGTGCGGGACGCCATTCGCGGTCCCACCGTCGACGTGAATGGTGATGTCGTCGTCGGTCCCTGCCTTGTTGACGAACCGCAGCTTGGAACCGATCGTCACCCGGATGGTTCCGGCCGTCGGATAGACGCACTGACCACCGGTGAGCGTGATCGGAATCGAGACCTGGTTGAGCGCCGTGACATCGGAGGTCACCGACGTCGTTCCCGCGCTGCTGACCACCTCGACCTTGACCTTGCCGACGAGACCCTTGTTCTCGCTCGGGATGGTCAGCGTGGCGACCGCGGAGCCGGTGCCACCATCCGTGAGGTTCACGGTCGATGGATTGAGAGCAACGGTCCAGCCGGTCATCGGGAGGTTGTTCGCATCGACGACGGTTGCCGTCAGCGAGGCCTGACCCGTGAAGCCGCCGGTCGAGGCGAGCGAGAACGTCAGCTGGGTGGTCGTCTTGAGCTCGGTCATGACGATCGGCTTGTCGACCGCGATGTCGACGCGGGGCACCGGCGCCGGGGCATCGACACCACCGCCACCGCCACCGCCACCACCACCACCACCGCCGCCACCGCCACCGCCGCCTTCGCCGCTACCGTCGATCGGCTCACCTACATCGCAGGCGACGAGGGAGAGCCCGACAAGAACGGCGACCAGCGAGCTGCGCATGGTGAGCAGTCACTACAACATGCGTGCCGTCACTAACCTGGCGTGACCGCTGGCCGGCACGGCCTCCGGCGTGGGGCCGCGGTACCCAAATGGTGCCACCTGGCCCCGGCGAGATCGCCGTTTTCGCTGCGCGGACGGGCGCTTACTTGGTCTTGGCGAGCTGTCGCTTGAACCACGCGGACGCGTGTCCGGCCGCGCCCGTGAACCCACCAAACAGGGTCCCAAGGCCCGGCGAGCTGGTCTGCTTGGACAGCTTCGCACCAAGGAAGTAGAGCGCGGCCGACCACGCAAGGATCAGCGCGTACACGGCGAGCTTCACGCCGGGCACGAACGTCCCGAGGATCAACGCGCCGAAGGTGACGGCCGCCGCGATGATTCCCGCGCGCATGCCCAGATACCAGGCAGTCAGGGCACCCACGATCAATGCCGACAACATGACCAGACCGTAGCACACCCCTGAAAAGACGCTGGGCGAGCTACTCGAGTCGTTCGCGGCAGGGATAGTCGCAGGTTCTGCGGTGCGGGCAGTCGTAGGCGCAGCCGCAGGCGAGTGCAAAGGTCGTGAGGATCTCGTCGGCCGCGCCTTCCGGGACGGCCTTGCGAGCGGCGCGCGTCGCCGCGGTGAGGGCCGCGCCATTGCTCGCGTACGGCGAATCGATGAAGCCGAGCCGGAACAGCGTGTCGCGGACGATCCGATGCGGCGTGACCGTGAAGTCGCCGAGGTCGGCGTAGCGGATGGTCCCGAGCTTCGCGAGCATGTCCATGATCCAGAACAGCTCGGTGCGGAACAGGCCGCGGCCAAGTGCCGTGTCCAGCGACGCGAACGCTTCGGCTGCCGACGCGCGGCCCTCGAGCTGCGATGCGAGCTCGGGGACCTCCGAACAACGACGAGCTGCGAGCGACGCGAGCATCAGCGCGCGCGCATCGACGTGGACCGGCAGGTTCTCGGGAACGATTCCCTGATAGAGGTCACCGAGCACACCCGCCTTGTCGAGCGAGTTGAACGCCGCGATCACGGCGTTGCGATCGCGATCGAGCCGGAACGCGAGCGCGGCGGCGACCGCAACCCGATACACGACCTCGTCGGCACCTTCGACCCAGGCCTCCGGATCGAGCCCGAAGTCGGAGGGCTGATACGTCAGCGATGGCTTCTGGGCCTCGGACCACCAGGATGCAATCCGGGTCCTGGTCTCGTCGAGAACGTCGTCAGAAAATTCCTGCGCGAAGCGCGAGGTGGGCACCGGGCGCTCGCGGTTTCGCGGCGACGGCACGCCGTCAGCCGAGAGATGGCGCAGGGGCGCAGGCAGCGGCGAGCCCGACGGCGCAGAAGCAGCGATCGGAATCGACGATTCGGGGCCGGTGGTCTCGACCGGAGCGGCAGCAGCAGCATCATCGTCGGTCGCATTCGGAATGAGCGGCTCGGGCTCCGGCTTGTCATCCTGGAGGAACTCATCGACGTCGAACGCCTGCGCGAGCTGCACGTAGCGCTCGGCGCGCGGCCCCGTGGTGACCGCGATGCCCAGCGTGCGAAGGAGGCCCGTCGCGATCGCGATCTGCAGCCACGTCTCGAGCGCGGGCCGCGACGGAACGAGTCCCTTGTACACGGAGCTACCGAGCTGCTTGTAGATCTCGTCCTTGTGGTACGCGCGCTGCGCGACCAGATCGATCACCGTCTTGCCGAGCAGCGGGTTCAGCTGCCAGACGCGGTCGAGCACGGCCTCGGCGATCGCGTCATCACCGTTCGCGGCAGCGAGCGTCTGCATGAAGATCGACGGCATGATCGTCGTGCCACCGACACCGAGGAACCGCAGCATCACCGTGGGCCGCTCGCGCTCCCAGAGCTTTGCGCCGCGCAGCCGCGAGCGGAACTCCTTGAACGTCTCTCCCTTGGCAGGCGTCTCCTTGCACACGCGTACGAGCGCCACGAGCGCGCCGCGCGAGTCCTGGCCGATGGGAGGTAGCTCGACGACCTGAGGCATGCCGACCGAGCGTACACCACCGGCGCCCTCGGTCTCGACGGCGACGCGCTCCGAGAAATCCGGTCACCCACACACGATGTGGTGATCGTCCCACGCGTGCTGCCAGTCGCCGCCCCACTCCCAGCCGTTCTCGTCGAGCGCCGCAACGATGGGACCGGGACGGACGATCATGCCGGCTCGGATGTCTCGGCGATCGGCGAACGCGACACCGGCCTCGGGCACGATGCGGTCGGGCCTGCGCCATGGATTCTCGACGGGATTGAGATCGATCGCGCGACCGAGCGCGTGCTGGGACAGGAGCTGCGTGCCCGCGATCAAACGGAAGTTGAAGGCGGACGAGTTGTCCGCGGCCATCGATGCTTCATCGGACGCGGCGTAGTCGTCGACGAGGCGCAGCTGTCGGATCGGAAAGCCGAGCTGCCAGAGGCGGCGAAACAGCTCGACCGCGCGCGGCGCGACCTCGACGGCGACCACGAGCTCGCCGCGCGCCGTGCCGTCGAACGTCACGTGATCGACGAGGACGTGGGCGAGCGCGTCCCAGCGCGGACACCCGGGCTGGTCGCCATGCCACGACACGCCCTCCATCCGCGCGCGGATGGCGGCGGGAATTGCACGGATCTCCGACGAGAACGGTGCGGTGGGGGGCGTGCGGAGCGCACCCACGGTCACGGCTCGGGCGAGTCGGGCGCCGAGAAGTCCATCACCTTCGGTGCGGGCGGCACAGGCTCGGTTGCCGGCCCCGGAGTCGGAGTCGGAGTCGGAGTCGTCGGTGCGGGCTTCGCCGCAGCGGGCTTCTTCGGCATCGGCTTCCACACGCGCACCGGCTTTGCCGGAGCGGGCTTCGGCGGTGCCGCGGCAGGCACCGCTTCGCCACCCGGTGCGGGCGAACTCGGCGCAACCGCCGGACTGACTGCTGCTGGTGGAGCCGGCGCGGCGACGGGACGCTGCGGTGCGACGGCCGGCATCCGCGCGAGCGTGCCCGAGCGCCGCATCGCGAACACCGCCAGCGAGGACTGGGGATGCGCTGTCGCGAAGCGATCGTACTCGCCGCGCGCGCGTGCGTACTGGCCGCTGCGATCGAGCGCGGAGGCGAGCTGGAACCGCGCATCGTCGTGTTCGCCGTCGGCGACGATCGCGAACTGGAGATGGTTGATCGCCTTCACGAGGTCGTTCGCCTTCGCGTACGCCACACCGAGGTAGTAGTGCATCGACGAGGACCGAGCGCCGGCTGGCTCACCGACGAGGGCGGCCTCGAGCGGCGCGATGACGGCGGCAAATCGGCCAGCCTTGAACGCGGCGGCGGCAGCCTTGAGCGCGGAGTCGACCTCCATCACCTGGGTCTCGTGCGCGCGCGCGGCGAGGACGGCGCGCTCGGTGCGCGAGAGCGGGAGGTCGGCGAGCGTCGACAGCTTGCCGACGGCATCGCCGCGCTTGCCGGCCTCGAGCAGCTGGTAGACCTCCCACGCGCGACCATCGGCCTGCTCGCGGGCGGCAGCCTTGGTGGCGGCTTCGTCGGCGCGACGCACGGCGAGGTCGCGTTCGCGCTGGGCGCTGTCACGGGCGTCGACGAGCTCGGTCGCCCGGCTGCGATAGAGCAGATAGAAGCCGGCACCGACCAGGAGCGTGAAGATCAGGTAGGCGACGAACGAGTTCAGGTTGAGGGACTTCTCGCGCCGGCGCTGCGACTCGACGAGCGCGCCGATCGACTCGGTCAGCTGGGTGACCTGGAGCTGGGTCTTGCGGCCCTGAGCGGACTGGTCGTCGAGCCGGCGACGGAGGGCCTCCAGGAGGGCCCAGCCGTCGGCATCGGTCACGGCGGGCTCCTGGGCGGGCTCGGGCCCGACATCGAGGGCGGCGGATTGGCTCCGGCGACCGGGATCGTCCGTGGGCAG
>JACCQV010000500.1 GCA_013813945.1 Deltaproteobacteria bacterium
ACCCAGTGCGCACAGGGCTGACAGAAGTCGATGATCGCGAACCGCAGCTGATCATCGATGACCTTGATGTCACGTGGGTTCACGCCCAGCGCGACGTCACTGCGGTGCCGGCGCAGGCGTCCGAGCAGTGACTCTCCGGTCATCGGCGCATCGTCGCGGACACCCTTGATCCTGCCCGTGTTCCCGGGCGTGCACGGGCAACCCTCGTCGGGCGGTGTCGGAGCTCGGCACCCTGCGAGCACCAGCGAGGCGACGACCAGGCGCGCGATCACCGGGCGAGGATACGCGGTCCATGGGAGAATACCGTCGTGACGACGCCGCTCATCATTCTCGGCTGCGGATACGTCGGTGATCGCCTCGCTCGCGCGGCCCTCGCGACAGGGCGCACCGTCCGCGTGTGTGCCCGCTCGACCGGTCGCCTCGCGCCGCTCGGCGCACTCGGCGCGCAGGTCAAGTACCTCGATGCAGGCGTGCCCAAGCAGCTACCGATCGCCCTCAGTGGGTTGGCGGGCGCGACGGTTGTCTACTCGATTCCGCCCGTGACGGCGTTGCCGCCCGGGAATGCGATGCGCGCGGCGCTGCAAGCGGCCTACGGCGGTGGTGCTGGCTGCTTCGTGCACTTCAGCTCCAGCGGCCTGTATGGCGACAAGCCCGATGACGAGATCTGGGTCGACGAAGACACGCCGCTCGCCCATGACGACAAGGCGATGCAAAACGTCGTCTCCGATGAGGAGGCGGTCCTCAAGAGCGAGCTCGATCGGTTGCGGACCGTGATCCTGCGGCTCGCGCCGGTGTATGGCGCCGGTCGCGGCATGCGCTCGCGACTGAAGAAGGGCGACTACAAGATCCTCGGCGACGGCACGCACGCGATCTCGCGGATTCACATCGACGACGTGGTGCGGGTGGTCAATGCAGTCGAGGAGCGCGCACCCACGAAGTCGGTGTTCCTCGTCGCGGATGACGAGCCCACCACCCAGGGCGAATACGCGAAGTGGCTGACCGATCGGATGGGAATTCCGATGCCGCCGTCGCGTGATCTATATGCGCCCGGCGGCCAGCGCGTCGCGCATCGCAACCGGCGGATCCGCAACACGCGGCTCAAGACCGCGCTCGCGCTCGAGCTCCTGTACCCGACATTTCGCGAAGGCGAGGCCGCGATCGAGGCCGAGGACGCCGCCTCGGCTTAGCCAACGCGCCGGAGCTGGAACACGAGCACACCGCCGAGCTCGAACTGCCCGCCGTGGGTAAGGCGCACGCGATCATCGAAGTACTTGCCGTCAACAAACGCCGAGCTGCCACCGCCGAGGTTCTCGACGATGAGGAGGTCGCCCTCCAGGGTGACCGCCATCTGATGCCGCCCCGCGATCATCGAGTCTACGAAGATCGTGCAGTCCTTCGCGCGTCCCATCACGAGGCGCTTGCCGGGCTCGAGTGGCCAGGTCGTACCGGGCGAGAACTGCGGCTCGACGGGGCCGCCGAAAGGGCGCGCCATGGGGGATCGGCATGTCCCGGCGTAGACCAGCTCGTAGCGAATGGGTTCGGTCAACTCGGCACATCGTAGCGTGTCGGGCCGCGGCCTACACCACGCCAACTGCGAGACCTCGCTCGATTCTTGATACGATGGGCGGGCAATGATCGGAGCGACGGTCGGTACGTACCGGATCCTCAGCAAGCTCGGCGAGGGCGGGATGGGAACCGTCTACATGGCAGAGCACATGCTGCTCGGCCGGCGCGCCGCGATCAAAGTGTTGTTGCCGGAGATGTCTCTCAACAAGACGATCGTCAACCGGTTCTTCAACGAGGCGCGCGCCGTCACCTCGATCTCGGATCCCGGCATCGTCCAGGTGTTCGACTTCGGCTTTCATAGCGACGGCAGCGCATTCATCGTGATGGAGCTGCTGATCGGCGAGACCGTCGAGCAACGGCTGCAACGGCTGGGGCGGATCCCGGTGATCGATGCCGCGCGGATCTGCCGGCAGGTCGCGAGCTCGCTCGCAGCTGCGCACGCGCGCGGCGTCATCCACCG
>JACCQV010000521.1 GCA_013813945.1 Deltaproteobacteria bacterium
AGGCCATACCCTGCGCGTCCACGTCGACGCAGACCCGGGCCGGCTCAACCCCCTGATGGCGCCCTCGACCTGGGCGCGCCGGATCACCACCGGAACCGTGTTCGAGCCCCTGATCCGCTACCTGCCGCCCGAGCCGGGACAGACCGCCGGCCGGTACGCGCCGGGCCTCGCGCGGTCGTGGCGCGTGATGCCATCGCAGACCGAGATCCGGATCGAGCTCCAGACCGGCGTGAAGTTCCACGATGGCCAGACCATGTCGTCGGTGGACGTCCAGTTCACCCTCGATGCGATCCGCGATCCGCGCCGCGGCGTCGATCACCTGAGGACGATGCTCGACGATGTGTTCGCGGTCGAGCTCATCACCTCGCACGAGGTCCGGCTCGTGCTGAAGCGGCCGAGTGCCTGGGTCCTGCGCGCGCTCGCCGAGATTCCGATTCTTCCGATGCATGTCTACGACGGGAGCCTGCTCGCTGGCGGTGCGCTCGTCGGCACCGGTCCCTACAAGTTCGTGTCGAACAAGGGCGGCATCGTTCACCTCACGCGCAGTCAGCGCTACTGGGGCAAGCCCGCCGCGATCACGGACGTCGAGTTCGTCCATCAACCGGACGCGGCGATCGCGCTGAAGGATGCGAAGCGCGGCGATCTCGACATCATCCCGGCCTTGATCCCCGCGCACTGGCCGGAGCAGGCGAGCGCACCAGGAATCGCGGCATCGTTCAGCCCGCTCGAGCTGTCCTCGCCGCGGCTGCGCTATCTCGCGTTCAATGCGTCGAAGTCTCCCCTCGACGATGCGCGCGTGCGCCATGCGCTGGGCCTGCTGATCGATCGTCGCTCGATCGCGAAGCGAGTGTTCGATGGCCTCGCACGACCCGCGCTGTGGCCGATCTGGCCGAGCGGTCTCGTCAACGGCGTCGAGGTGGTCGTGCCTGACTTCGATCCCGCGGCGGCTGCGAAGCTGCTCGACGCGGCTGGCTGGACCGACACCGACAAGGATGGCATTCGCGACCGCGCAGGCACGCAGCTGCGGTTGACGATGCTCGGCGGCGAGAAGCCACAGCCCAGGGACGCCTCGGCGCCACCGATGAAGCTACCGCGTGATTACTTCATCGAGGCGGCGCGCCGGATCGGTGCGGTGATCGAGATCAAGACCGGCGGTGAGTCGTGGATCGCCAAGCACCTTGCCGAGGGCAACTACGATCTCGCCGAACTCGTCTACAACGGGATGGTGGACATGGACGTCACACCGCTGCTCGGCGGCAAGCATCCGCATCGCGCGCCGTCGCCGCGGATCGAACGCACGCTCGATGCGATGGGTGCGGCATGGGATCCGGCGGAGCGCGCGAAGCTCGCCGTCGAGCTCGCGGCGGGGCTCGCCGAGACCTGGACCCTCGCCGGCATCGTCGCCGACGCTCCGCAGGGCCTGGTTCACAAGCGGGTCAAAGGGGTCCAGGCGTGGGACGGCTGGCTCGACGTGACCGCGCTGGCGTTCGACGAGAAGTAGCCCGGGTGGGGCCCGGCCAAGGCGCGCCTCCACCCACCCACATCGGCGCCCACCGCAGCGACCGCCAGCGGACCTGCGGGCTTGCGCGACTGCACCCGTGGCACGGTCCGTGAACATCGGGATCGGGAATGGGGACCAGGGCGAGGCGGCAAGACGACACGGACGGAACGTCCAGCATGGACGTGGTCCGGTGCCTGCCTCCGCCGATTCCCGTCCGGCCGCCGACCCGACTCGCGCGAGGAACCGGCTCGCGCGCTGCGCAGGGCGAAGCGTTTGGACCCTACGTCGTGCACGAGCAGCTCGGCGCCGGCGGAATGGCATCGGTCCATCGCGCCGAGCAGCGCGGGATCGCCGGCTTCTCCAAACCCGTCGCGCTCAAGCGCATGTTCGACAACTTCGCTGACGACCCGAGCTTCGTGCAGTCGTTCGCGACCGAGGCGCAGCTCGCGAGCCTCCTGCGCCACGACCACATCGCCCAGGCCTACGACTTCGGCAAGGTCGGTTCGACCTACTACATCGCGATGGAGCTGGTCCCCGGACCGACGCTCCAGGAGATGATGAACCGGGCGCGCGCGTCGGGCATCGCGATCGCGATCCCGATCATCGTCGAGATCTTGATCCAGCTCTGCGATGCGCTCGATCACGCACACAACCTGTGTGACGACGCAGGCGTGCCGCTCGGCATCATTCACCGCGACGTCTCGCCATCGAACGTCATCATCGCGGATGCCGGGATGGTCAAGCTCATCGACTTCGGCATCGCGAAGGCAACGAGCTCGCGGAGCACGAACGCCGGTGTCATCAAGGGCAAGTTCGGTTACATCGCGCCCGAGTACACCCGCGGTCAGATCGACGCACGCGCGGATCTGTTCGCGCTCGGCGTGCTCGCGCACGAGCTGTTGACGGGCAAGCGGCTGTTCACCGGCGACAACGACTTCGCGACGCTGGTCGCCGTCCGCGAGGGCGCCACCGCACCGCCGTCACGGACCAACAAGAGCGTGCCTGCCGGCCTCGATGACATCGTGATGACCGCACTCCAGCGCGATCCGGACCTGCGCTGGCAAACCGCGAGCGCGATGCGCAATGCACTGGGCTCCGTGGCGCGCAGGCTCGGCGCCGCGGTCGGCGGTCAACGAATTCGTGAGTGGATCGAGTGCGAGGAGGTGCACCCCACGCACGATGACGATGGCGAACCGAGCGTGATCGTCACGATGTTCGGCCCGGAGGACACCGGAGTCCTGGTCGCACCCGTGCCCCCCAGGCCCCGCGGGCGCTCCTGGGCGAGCCAGCTCATCGCCGTGCTCGTGTTTGCCGCGGTCGCGGTCGCCGTCTGGCAAGCGTGGTCCGTGCTCGTCGTCTGGTCCGCGAGCGGCTGACGAACGGCCAGCGTTTGGTACCCTGCGGCGTGGCCATGCCTGCGACCGTCGCGCCTGTCAGCCTGCGCGCTGCGCTCGATCAGGTCTGCGCGTCGCTGGCCGCGCGGGTCGTGGAGCCGGGGCAGGGCGCTGCCGCGTGCCGAGCGATCGCCGATGTCTACGATCAGGCGCTCGCCGACAGGTTTGTCGCAGCTTGCGCCGCCGCAGCCCCCGGAGCTTCACTGGCCCTGGTTGCGACCGGCGGCTGGGCGCGCCGCGATCTCGCGCCGTACTCCGATCTCGACTTCATCGTGCTCCACGATCGCGACGAGGCCGCGGCGAAGCGGGTGTCCGATGCCCTGCTGTATCCACTGTGGGACGAGAAGCTCGCGATCGGCCCGTCGATTCGCGAACCGCGCGCGGCGGCACGGCTGGCCAAGGAGGACCTCGCGACCGCGACCGCGCTCCTCGATGCGCGCCACATCGCGGGCCGGCGCACGCTGTCGACCGAGCTTGCACGCGTCACGATCGATGCGCTCGCACCGGGCGGGAATCCCAATGACCTCATCGCCGCGCTCGCGGCCGAGAAGACGGCGCGCCACGATCGGTTCGGCGCATCGCTCTACTTGCTCGAGCCGAACCTCAAGCAAGGGATCGGCGCGCTTCGCGATCTTGCGACCGCCGTGTGGTGCGCGCAGATCCGCTGGCATCCGCCGCGTCCCGGGATCGATCCGATCGAGCTGGAGCAGCAGATCAAGACGCTGGCTGCGATGGAGCACCTCAACCATCGCCAGATGCAGGTCTTGCTCGGCGCGCGCGACTTCCAGCTGCGGCTCCGAGCGCTCGTTCAGCTCACGGCGAGGCGGCGGTTCGATCAGCTGACGTTCGAGATCCAGGAGGCGATCGCACCCGCGCTCTATCCGGACGCGACGCTGCACGACGGTGACATTCGGCCCGCGGTCGCACCTGCGGTGGAGGCGCTGATGCGCGAGTACTACCTGCACGCGCGGCAGGTCGTGCAGATCGCGGATGCGCTGCTCGAGAGTGCGCGCGTACCCGGGCGCAAGAAGCCCAAGATCGGACAGGTCGACGCCTCGTTCATCACGATCAACGGCGAGCTTGCCGTCCGGTCCCCGCGGACGTTCGTCGACACGCCAAGCGAGATGATTCGATTGTTCCGGATCGCAGTCTCCGAGCAGCTGCCCGTGTACGGCGCGACACGCGAGCTGGTTGCCGAGACCATCGCGCGTGATCCGGCACCGCTCGCGACCGATCCCGTGGCTCGCCCGCTGCTCCTCGACGCGCTTGCGGACATTCGTGACAGCGCGCAGCCGTCCGCGTTCGAGGTGATGAATCAGCTCGGCATCCTGTCGATCGTGATGCCGGAGTGGGCGCCTTGCGTGGGTCGCGTCCAGCATGACCTCTATCATGTGTACACGGTCGACCAGCACCAGCTGTATGCGGTGGCGATGCAGAAGCGCCTCGCGCGTGGTGAGCTCGCCGCGGAGCACCCGCTCGCGACCGAGCTGTGGCGCGAGGTCACGCGTCCTGCGCCGCTGCTCCTCGGTACGCTGCTCCACGATGTCGGCAAGCCTCTCGGCAAGGGACACGCCGAGAAGGGCGCCGTGGTCGCGGCCACGATCGCGCAGCGGCTCGGCATGGTCGCGCCCGACATCGAGCTCACCGAGATGCTCGTGCGCCAGCATCTGACGATGTCGCATCTCTCGCAGCGCCGCGATCTCACCGATCCCGAGGTGATCGCGCGATTCGCCGAGAAGGTCGGGACCGACGAGCAGCTCGTGCAGCTCTACCTCGTCACGCTGTGCGACACCGCGATGACCGCGCCCGACAATCTCTCGGCGTGGAAGGATGGTCTGCTCCGCGACCTCATGCTGCGGACGCGGACGCGCCTGGCCCAGGGCCCGGGGGGCCAGGCGATCGTCGACGGCATCGATCCTCGCCTCGTCGCGCAGCTGACGCCCGCCCAGGCTGCGCGCCACGTCCGCCTGGTCGGCGCCGCGCAGGCGACCACGCCGCACGTCGCACTCGAGGTCCACTGCTTCCCGCTCGAGGGCCACAGCGAGGTCGCGATCGTCGCCCCCGATGCACCCGGCGTGCTCGCCACGATCGCGGCGGCGCTCACCGCGAACCGTGTCAACGTGCTCGGCGCCGTGCTCGGTCACGTCGACATTCCCGCGAGTCTCGGCGCATCGCGGCTCGTCACCGATGTCTTCTACGTCCGCGATCTGAAGGGTGAGGCGATCGCCGACGACGATCCACGGTGGACTCGGCTGACCGCGGATCTCCGTCGCCTGCTCGGGGGCGCGCCGGATCCGGTCGCCGTCGCCAGCCTGATCGCGCAGCGCCGCCCGCGCTCGACGCTGCCCGCGCGCGTGACCCCCGCCGTGGTCACGGAGATCAAGCTGCACGATGACTCGACGCAGGCGACGATCATCGAGGTGGCCACGCGCGATCGCGTGGGCGTGCTGTACGCGATCACCCAGACACTCGCGGACCTCGGCCTCGACATCTCGCTCGCGAAGGTCGCGACCGAGGGGGAGAAGGTCGCTGACGTGTTCTATGT
>JACCQV010000557.1 GCA_013813945.1 Deltaproteobacteria bacterium
GCCGTGGGGCAGCTCGCCGGTGGGCGCGCCTCGGTGCGCTCGATCCCGTGGCGTTTGCCGCGGAAGCACGGAGGGTGATCGCGGAGGGCGTCACGCGCGAGCGGTTCGTGCTCGCGGAGTCGGTCGAGCTCTCGCTTTCGCCATGGCAGTGGCGGCAGTGGGCGCCCGATGGCGACGGAGGCCTCGTCAACCCGCGCCTGTTCCAGACCATCGATCTCGCGCGCGTCGGAACACCGGGGCCGGTACGCGATGCGTTCCTCGCCGAGGTGAGCGCCGAGGCGGAGGCGATCGCTGCTCGCCGCTGGGTCGTGCCGGAGGCGTTTCGTGCGCAGGTTGCCGAGGTCCAACCCAATGCGCAGGCAGCACTCGTCGATCTGGGCCCGCTGGCCGGCGTGCTCGCACAGTATCCAGATCTGCCGCGTGCGATCGGGATGGTCGGCTGCCCGCGCTGTCATACCGACGATGCGGACTTCGTGCACACCGGCATCGATCGCAAACCGAGCCCGTTCTACGACCGCGAGATCGATGCGCGGGCGCGCCGCCTCGATGCGGTCAATGCGGGCGACGAGCCCGAGCTCGCACGGTTTGGCCCCTTGCAGCCGCTGTAACCGCCGGTACCGAAGGGTCGGCGGGAGCAGGAAGCTCCACTTTGTGCGGGTAACCGGGGGCACGTTGCGAGTAGGGTCCCGCCGTGAAACGCCGCAGCCCATTCACGCTGGTCGCACTCCTCGTCGTTGCGGTGCTCGTCGGGCTCGGTGGCTGGTGGGTGGTGCGCGGTCGTGGCGGCAGCACGGCGACGGATGAGCACGCGAGCGGCAGCGCCGGAACTGCCGGCACGCGCGCCGGTGGCGCCTCGGCCGGAGCGCGTTCCTCACCCGGAGTACCGGCGAGCGTCTCGGGTCGCGTGACCCAGCGCGCCGGGGGTGCCGGGATCGCGGGCGCGCGCATCGCACTGTCACGCGCCGAGCTCGGCGCCGGCATCTTCGAGGCGGGTAGCACGCCAACGATCCAGGCCGTGGCCGATGCGCAGGGAGCCTGGACCGCGAGCACGGTCCCGCCCGGTGTCTACGTCGTGACGGCGGCGGCGAAGGGGTTCGTGCCGGGAAGCCGCGACAAGGTCCTCGTCGGCTCCGGCGATCGAACGACCGGGATCGATCTCGCGCTCGATGCAGGCGGAATCCTCGTCACCGGAACCGTGAGCGACGTGGGCGGCGGTCCGATCGCCGGTGCCGAGGTCGCGATGACGAAGGCGCGGATGACGCTCCACGGCGGCGCCGAGATGATCGCGATCGCGGGTGACGACGGCCGCTACGAGATCACGCTCGAGGATGCCTCGTACGGCGCGGCCGCGAGCCACGCGGATTACACGACCGAGACCAGGTTCGTCGAGCTCGGCGGCAAGCCGATGACGATCGACTTCACGCTGACGCCCGGCGGCACGATTCGCGGTCAGGTCGTCACGCGCGACGGCAAGCCGCTGCCCGCCGCAGTGGTCCAGGTCGGCCGAGGATTCGGCGACGGCTCGTCGACGCGCGCCGACGATCAGGGCAAGTTCACGCTGAAGAGTCTCGCGGCCGGCGCGATCTCGTTATCTGCGATGGGCCGCGGCTACGCGAGCTCGGCACCCACGGTCGTCGAGCTCGGGATCGGTGAGCAGATCGATGACATCACGATCATCGTCGACCGCGCGTACACGATCAGCGGCACCGTCGTCGAGCGCGGCACCACGAAGGGCATCGCCGGCGTTCGCCTCGGCGTGTTCTCGCTGGGCCAAGGCGAGACCGCGATCGCACTCGACCCGAGCGCCTCCGATGGCGCGTTCGAGATCTACGGCGTGCGGCCGGCGAGCTACATGATGTTCGCGATCGGCGATGAGGTGATGCCCGAGGTCGGCAAGCAGATCGAGGTCGTCGACAAGGACGTCACGGGCGTCATCGTCGACATGGCGGGCGGCGTCACCGTCACCGGCCGGGTCGAGCCACCTCGCGTGGCGACGATCGGGATCTCGCCGACCATGGTCGGCTTTGCCAACATCTTCGAGGCGGTGAAGACCGCGATGGTGCGCGCCGAGAGCGACGAGACCGGTGCGTTCACGTTGCGCCATGTCCCGCCGGGCTCGCTCAACGTCACCGCAACGACCACGGACGGGCATGCGGGCAAGGTCCTCGTGCTGGTCGACACCGTCGACAAGGTCGGTGTCGTCGTGAAGCTCGAGAAGCGGTCCTCGATCGCGGGCCGCGTGGTCGACGCGCGTGGAACACCGCTCGCCGGAGTGCGCGTGACCGGGAGCCCGGTGCGCGAGAAGGACTCCGACGATACAAGCTTCAACATCTCGTTCGAAGGGAAGGGCGACAGCGCGGTCACCGGTGTCGACGGTGCGTTCCTGCTCGTCGGGCTCGAGGAGGGCAAGATCGGCGTGCGCGTGTACGACGAAGGCGGCCCGCTGCGCTGGGCCGATGCCGCGCACCGCGACAAGCCGCGCGAGGAGATTGTCTTCGAGCTCGCGAAGGGCGCCGAACGTACCGGCGTCACGCTGACCGTCGAGACCCGCGATGGGGTGATCCGCGGCAACGTGATCGGCGCGGACAAGAAGCCGGCCGCGGATATCTGGGTGACCGCGACGCTGGTCCCCGACGACCTCCCGAAGACCAAGACCAAGGATAAGGACGACGACGACGACGAGGAGATGATGGATGGGCGCCATGACACGGCGCAGAGCAAGCCGGTGCTGACCGGCGCGGACGGCACGTTCGTGATCGATCGCCTGCGCAAGGGTTCGTACCTGGTCGTCGCCGAGGCAGCGCGCGGCACCTCACGCACGCAGAAGACCGGCGTCAAGACCGGCGACAGCGTGACGCTCACCCTCGCTCCGCTTGGCACGCTCACCGGCCGCGTCACCGTCGGGACGACTGCGGTGGCGGCCTATGATCTGTCGTGCAAGGTTGCCGGCGGTGACCGCGACTTCGATCGGCGCATCACCGATGCGGGCGGCGCGTACAAGCTCGAGCGCCTGCCACCCGCCGAGTACACGTGTTCCGCCGTGGCGGACGCGGGACGCGCGACCGCCAAGATCACCGTCCCGCCCGGCGAGGCGAAGCTCGATCTCGTGCTCGCGCCATTCGCGACGATCACCGGGACGATCGTGTCCGCGCTCACCGGCCAGCCGGTGGCCGGCGTCAAGGTGGTCGCTGGCGGCGACGAGGGCGACTTCGATGGCAAGGCGATCGCCGAGCTGCTCACCGGCGGTGGACCGACGAGCGATGCAGCCGGCACGTTCACGGTGGCGCGCGTACCGCCCGGCAAGGGTGAGCTGGTCGTGATGCCGAAGGACGGCGGGTTCCAGCAGCTCGCGAAGCGCAAGTACACGGCCACCAGCGGCCAGCACATCGAGCTCGGGACGATCAAGATCGTTCCGCCGCGCACCGGCGAGGCCGGCACGCTCGGCATGGGAACGGACATCACGGACGGCGCGCTCGTGGTCTCGAGCGTGAAGTCGGGCGGGCCCGCCGAGGCCGCCGGTGTCCGGATCGGCGACAAGCTGGTGACCATCAACGGTACCGCGGTCGCGGAGCTGACGCCCGAGCTCTCGCAGACGCTGATCTCCTCGGGCACGGTCGGCGTCGGAGAGTCGTTCCTGCTCGGGGTGGATCGCGCCGGCACGGCCGCGCAGATCAAGGTCGTCGCAGTCGCGTGGTGATCGCATCAGGCGGCGATGGGGCGTCAGCGCGTGTAACGCAGCTGCTCGGCACGCGTGGTGTACGGTCGCGACCATGAGATCGCTCCTGACCCTCGTGCTGCTCGCAGCCTGCGGCCCGACCGACGAGCCGGAGAATACGATCGATGGAGGCGTCGATGCTGCCGTCGACGCTGCGGTCCAGCCGAGGGGTGTCGAGACAATCGAGCTAGGCGCGGTCACCACTGGCACTCCGGTCGTCCTGATGATCCCCGAGCACACGCTCGGCTTCCATGTCGTCGTCGAGGTCGATGGCTCGACGGGGAGCGAGATCGTCGGGATCGATCGGGTCGCGAGTCCTTCGGGCGAGGTGGTGGTCGAGGCGTTCACGCCAGTCGGGCACGTGGCTCCAACGGCGCAGTCCTCGTACGGGATCGCGGCACTGTCGGTGCCGCAGACCAGCGCGACGACGGCGATCCCCGTGATGTCGGGTGCCTGGTCGTTGACCTTCGATGTTCCCACCGGCAAGACCGCGCGCGCGCGTGCCTACGTCCGCACGACGATCGACGGCGAGTTCCACGGCGGAACGCTCGACGTGCGCGTGTACATCCCCGATGGTCTGATGATCTCCGATCCAACTCCGTTGCATGCGGTGTCCGCGGCCACCGCCTCGACGGATCCGAGCATCGTGGCGCGCCTCGACAGCTTCTTCACAAACCTCGAGACTCTGTTCCAGCTCGGGCGCGGCCGCGTCGAGTTCATCGCGCTGCCGGCGAACCTGGCGGC
>JACCQV010000577.1 GCA_013813945.1 Deltaproteobacteria bacterium
GCTCGGCATCGATCAGGCGGAGATGAACCTCCAGGGCTTCCACGATCACGCCGAGATCTTGAAGCGGATGCGCAAGCACAAGCCCGATGGTGGGACCGGCGCCGATTCGAAGTCGATCAAGTGATTGCTGCCGTTCTCGCGCAAGGGTCAGGACAAGTTCCAGGAGATCCTGTTTCCGACGCGGCCGTGCAGCGCAGTCTCGTCGCGCGTGTTCGACGTCCGATCGCTGGCTCGCCGAGCGCGCACCAGCGACGTGGCGTCCGCTCAGACCGCTTCTGATGCGGCGGTGTGGGTGGAGGATTTCGCACCCGGCTCCGGCAGGCGAACGTTAGGCTCGCCGGAATGGTTCGCGCGCTGATCGTCCTGACCCTGTCCGCCTGTGCACCGGAAGCCACGCCGCCGCCGCCCGATCACGGGTTGCTGGGATCGTGGCGCTACGTGCCGGCTCGCGCGGACGTTCCCGTGGAGCAGCGGCAGGTGCTCGTGTTCGGCGCGGATGGCCGCTACTCGATGACGGACTCGCGCAGCGTGGAAGCCGGTAGCTTCGCGATCGATGACAACGAGGTCACGATCTCGTCGAGCGCGAGTGGCGAGATCACGACGGGCTATGCCGTGACCGAGGATCGGCTGATCGTCGACGCGCTGTTCCCCGCGGGAGATACGGATGGCCTGGTCGGGACCTGGGTCGGCGCGCAGAGCACGGCGGATGCGACCTCGGTGATCGAGCTCGAGCTCAGAGCGGACGGCACGGGCCACCTCGTGCAGACGGGCTCGTCGACCGATGACATCGACGCGACCTGGATTCGTGTTGACCCGTATGCGGTGATCACGTTCGATGGCGTGACGCGCCCTCGATCGTTTCCCGCGTTGCCCGGCATCGCCATCGGCGAGTGGTTGTACGAGCGCATTCCGTAGCGCTAGCGGTCGGCGTGGCGCGCGGCATCGCCGCGGGTCGGTGCGACGAGCTCGGGCCGCCACCGGAACTTGTGCGCGAGCGGATGCGGGATGCCGAGCGCGATGTCCGCGATCAGCGCGCCCAGCACCGGCGCGAACTTGAACGCGTGCCCCGAGCCGCCGGTCGCGACCACCAGGTTGGGCCGATCGGGATGCGGCGCGATCCAGAAGTGTCCGTCGAGGGTGTCCGCGTAGACGCAGACCCGGCGATGCACGATCGGCGCGTCGGCGAGCGCCGGGAACACGGTCCGCAGGAACAGCCGGAGCGCGGCATCCTGGTCCGGGCGGACGGCGAGGTCGCCCTCGTTGATCCCAGGTTCGCCGGCGCCGTGGTTCGCGATCTTCACGATGCCGTCACTCGTGGCCGGGAAGCCGTAGTACCCGGTGCGCGCGATGTCAGCACCGAACACTGGGAACCGTGACGCTTCGAACAGCGAGCGTTCCGATGGCCGCAGATGGAACACCGGCTGACCGCTCGCTCGGATCGAATCCTCGAGCTCGGGGAGGAGCTGGGTCACCCACGCCCCGGCGCACACGACGACCAGCTCGGCAGTCAGGTCGTCGACGCCCGAGGCCGTGATTCGCTCGACCGCGCGATTCGCGATGATCGTGACGCCGGACATCCGCGCCTCCGCCGCGAGCTTCGCGATCACCGCGCCCGACTCGGCCCAGCCACCCACCGGATTGAAGTAACCGTCGACGAGTGCGCCGGGGCGATACGCGGGAAACCAGGTCGGGATGTCGGCTGCAGTCAGGCGCTGCAGCGCATGGCCGCGGGAGACCAGCAGCTCGTAGCTGTCATGCTCGAAGCCCCCGGGCTGCATCGGTGTGCGCGACAGAAACGCGACGCCGGTCTCGTGGAACAGTGGACGCGGCCAGCCTGCGTTCCACGTCTTCCAGCCTGCGATCGCCGCTTCGCCGAGCGCCGTGTAGTCGGCGTCGGCGCCGTAATCGATCCGCACGACCTTGCTGATGTCAGTCGACTCGGCGAGCGGGTGAGGAAGCGGTCCGGGATCGAGCAAGGTCACGGCGTGACCACGCGTCGCGAGCTCGATCGCTGCGGTCAGTCCGAACACGCCACCACCGATGATGATCGTCTTCACGACTCGATCATCGCTTCGTGATCCGCGCGACCGTCGCGCGCATCCGACGCTGGCCTTCAGCGGAGAACCAGGTGTCGAGCCAGGCCTCCGTCTCGGCGGAATCTACCCGATCGATCGCCTCGATCGTAGGGCGCAGGAGTGCGCGCTTGATCTGCGCGTACGCGATCGGCGCCGCGGTCGCGAGCGATCGAGCCCGCTCGATGACGCGCGTCTCGAGCTGCGCGGTTGCGACGACCTCGTCCACGAGCCCGATGCGCTGGGCTTGTTCGGGCTCGAACAGCCGGCCTTCGAGCGCGACCGGCACGTGCGCGGCGAACGGCAGCCGCGTGCGCATGACCTCGATGACGACGGCCGGCAACCCGAGGCCGAGCTGCGCCTCGTTGAGGCCGATCCGCGGCGGTGCCTTGGGCCCGAGCCGGGGTGATCGATCGGCGCTCCCGCGCGCAGCAAGGGGCGCCGACACCGCACGGCGAGGGTCCCCCTTTAGCGGGGGCCCTCGATCGGCCATGATGCGCTCGTCGCACATCAAGGCGAGCACACAGCCGCCGGCGATCGCGTTGCCGTTGATCGCGGCGACCACGGGGATCGGTGCCTCGAGCACGCGGCGCATGGCGACCGCGAGTGCTGTGATCAAGGTCTTCACGCCTGCTCGATCGAGGTCGATCAGAGAGGGAAGGGCGAGGCCACCCGAGAACGTCGCACCCTCGCCGGTGACGATCAGCGCGGTCGCACCCGCGGCGACTGCCGCATCGACGGCGCGAGTCAGAGCATCGAGCAGAGGAAGGTCGAACGCGTTCGCCTTGCCGGCGCACAGCGTCAGCACGGTCATCGAATCGATCCTGCGATGCTCGATCAAAGCGTCGGTCACGACGGCATCGTACAGTACGCGCCTCATGCGTCTCCATCTGCTGCTCGCAGTCGCGCTGATCTCGTGCCGGACCGCCCCCGTCCTGAAGGAATCGATGCCACCTCCACCTCCTTCGGAAATCGCCGCCCGGCCGGCTGCGTCGCTGACGCTCGACAGGCTGGCACCCGGCGTGTCCGTCCACGGATTTACACCGGCGGCGGTGTACCTCGATGGCAGCGATAACCCGATCGGGGCCCGGTTCATCCACGACGCGACGAAGTTCACGTTCGACTACCTCCGGATCGAGTCGGCGCCGCAGGGCTATCTCTGGGTCAACTCGTTCCCGACCTCGGACAAGGGCGAGCCGCACACGCAGGAGCACCTGCTGCTCGGCAAGGGCGATCGCGGCCGCA
This sequence comes from Deltaproteobacteria bacterium, assembly GCA_013813945.1. Taxonomy (GTDB): domain Bacteria; phylum Myxococcota_A; class Polyangia; order Haliangiales; family Haliangiaceae; genus JABFXX01. The sequence goes on from JACCQV010000577.1 coordinate 3,318, forward strand.
CGATGGGCAGCTTCCAGGCGATGGCGCTCGCGGAGTCCAGCGCGTTCACGGATCAGTGGCGCACCGTCTACCACTTTCATACGGTCGCCGGGCGCGACACGTTCTGGCCGGTGTTCGCGGATCAGCTCGGTGCGATGCTGGACGCCGACTACACCGATGAGGAGATCCGCCGGGAGGTGCGGAACTTCGGCGTCGACAAGGACGATGCCGGCAAGCTCCGCCTCGAGGAGAAGGGCACCGTCTACAACGAGATGGTCCGCTCGTACGAGTCTCCGAACTGGGGGCTGTGGCGGGAGGGGCTCCGGCGCGTGTACGGCAGGCAGCACCCGCTCGCCTACGAGGCAGGCGGCGAACCCGATGACATCCGCGCGATGACGATCGAGGACATCCGGACGTTTCACACCGAGAACTATCACGTCGCGAACATGGGCATGATCGCAGCGTTTCCGTCGGCGATGGCGCTCGCCGACGTGCTCGATCAGACCTCCGCCGTGCTCGCCGCGGCGAACCCGCGCAAGGGCAAGGTCATGACCGAGGCCGATCTGCCGAAGCCTGCACCGGCACTGACCACGGACCCGGTGTACGTCGACTATCCGTACAGCGACACCACGAGCCCGAGCCCGGTGATGCTCGTGTGGCCGGCGAGTCGCAAGCTCGATCTCGTCGAGCGCACACTGATGGAGTTGTTCCTCAGCTCGGTCGCTGGCGACGAGAGTACGCCGCTGTACAAGCGACTCATCGACGGCAAGTCGCGCGAGATCGATCTCGGCGCGAGTGGCATCGGCTTCTACACCAGCCGCAACCTGGGCGAACCGGTCTTCATGTCGCTCAGCGGCGTCCGTGCGGATCGTCTCGACGCTGAGACGCTCGCGAAGGTCCGCGCGCTCGTGGTTGGCGAGCTCGACCGGATCGCGAAGCTGCCCGACGGAGATCCACAGCTCGTCGCGCTTCGCGAGCGCGTGCAGTCGCGCCTCACGAGCTTTCGCCGCCAGGTCGCGAAGTTCCTCGACTCGCCACCCGGCTTTGGTACTCGCGGTACGGGATCGAGCTGGGACGATCATCTCGTGGCGCTCTCACGTGCGCCGGGCTTCAAGAAGTCACTGACGCTGCGCCCGGAGCTCGCCGCGGTCGAGAAGCTGCTCGCGGCCGGCGGCAACCCGTGGCGCGAACGCATGCAGCGCTGGGGCCTGACCGAGACACCGCTCACGATCGCTGCGCGTCCGAGCACGAAGCTTCGCGCCAAGCTCGATTCCGAGCGCGACCAGCGGATCGCCGCGGAGCTCGCGCGGCTCGAGAAGCACTACGCCACAAAGGGCACTCCGGCGACGCTCGCGAAGTACCAGGTCGACTACGACGCCCAGACGAAGATCCTCGAGGATGCATCCGCCAAGGCACCGCTGCCGGCGCTCGTCGCGTCCCCACCGATGACGCTCGATGACGAGCTCCGCTACACCACGACGACGCTGCGGGGCATTCCTGCGTTCACCGCGACGTTCGACTCGATGCAGAGCTCGCGTGTGTCCCTCGCGTTCCGCGTCGAGGCGGTTCCCGAGGACGATCTGCTGTACCTGGCTGCGCTGCCGAGCCTGATGAGCGACGTCGGCATCGCGGATGGCACCACCGTGATCGCCAGCGACGAGATGCAGGAGCGCTTGCGCAAGGAAGTCCTCGAGCTGTCAGTCGGGTGGGATCGCGATGTCCGCACCGGGCGGATCGAGCTGGTCGTCTCCGGCGCGGGAAACACACCCACCGAGACAACGCTGGCGCTCGGCTGGATGGGCCGCGCGATGTTCGCCGCCGACTGGCGGGTGGAGAACCTCCCTCGGCTGCGCGATGTCGTCGATCAGGCCCTGACCTCGCTGCGTGAGCGAATGAAGGGAGCCGAGGAACACTGGGTCAATGATCCGCAGCAGGCCTGGTGGCGGCAGGACTGGCCCGTGTTCCTGCACACGAGCTCGTTCCTCACCCGCGCGCACGATCTTCACCGGCTGCGCTGGCAGCTGCTCGATCCGCGCGATGCCAAGGTGACCGCCGAGGCCTCGAAGTTTCTCACGTCGCTCGCGGGCGCATCGAAGCTGCCGCGCAAGGCGCTCGCGCAGCTCGCCGCCGCGCTCGGCGATTCCAAGCTCGCCGCACCCGCCGGCCGCTGGGTCACCGCTGCCAGAGCCCTTTCGCCCGGCGCCAAGCGCATCGCCGAAGCGGCCGGCAAGGACCTCACCGCGCTCCTCGCGGATCTCCCGGACGCGACGCTCTCCGTAGACTGGGCGTACCTGTGCCGGCAGATGGCAAAGGATCTGACGACGGGCGCACCTGCGGCGCTCGCGAAGCTCGATGCGGTCCGCGATGCGATCCTCGCGACCCAGACGGCACGCGTGGTCAGTGTCGGCGCCCCGGCCTCCCACGCGGCGATCGCGGCCGACCTCGCAACGCTCGTCGGTCGGCTCGATGCCGCGCCGCGGGCCAAGAGCACGTACCCCGAAGCGCGGCCGATCCATCGTCGCGTCGTCGAGCGGCAGGGCGGCAAGGCGTCACGGATCGAGTTTGTCGGTCTCTACGCACCCGGTACCTCGAGTGGCGTGGTCATCAACAGCGCAAATGCGCCGTCGCTCCTCGACACCAGCGAGGATGCGATCCTCGACTACCTCGCGTCCAACCAGTATGCAGGTCACGGCGCGCACAGCCTGTTCATGAAGACGTGGGCCGCCGGTCTCGCGTACTCGAATGGCGCCCGCATCGACGAGCAGAGTGGACGCATCAACTACTACGCCGAGCGCTGCCCGCTGTTGCCGCAGACGCTCAAGTTCGTGATCGACCAGATCAAGGCGGCGAAGCCCGATGCGAACATCGCGCGCTACGCGATCGCCCACGCGTTCTCGTCGCGGATCGCCTCGGACTACGAGTCCCGGGCGTGGGAGATGGCGAGCAACCTCGTCGACGGTCTCACCCCGGCAGCCGTGAAGACCTTCCGCACGACGGTGCTCGCCCAGACGCAGCGCGCGGACCTCGCGGAAGCACTGCACGCGCGGCTGCCAGAGGTGTTCGGCAAGATCCTGCCGGGCTACGGCACGCCGTCGGCGGCGTCGGTCAAGTTCGTGATCGGTCCGTCCAAGCAGCTCGATGCGTACCAGGACTACCTGCACGCCACGGTCGGCAAGACGACGAAGCTGCACCGGCTCTACCCGCGCGACTACTGGATCCCGGCGAAGCTCTAGCGCTGCGCGATCGCGATCGACTCGGGCACGACCGCGAGCGCGACCCGGCTGTCCGTCGCCGCCTTGATCGCGGAGGCGAGGTTCGCAGGCAGCAGCGCGCGGGCCGCATCGGCGGCCGCGATGTCGCGCATCAGCTCCCAGCCGCGCTCCTCGAGATAGTCGGGGAGCTCGTCGGGAGACCAGCCCCACGTCCAGGGCTCGCCGACGCGCGCGACCGCGGCCTGCACGATGCGCGTCGCCAGCGATGGTTTGCGCAGGCGGTTCTTCGCGAAGTAGGTCATTGCGAGCTGCGATCCGGGTGGGCTGTAGTCGGTGATCGCGCGGATCGAGGCGTCGATCGCCGCCTCCGTCAGGTACATCGTCACGCCTTCCCAGATCGTCAGGGTCGGCACGGTTGGGTCGTGGCCGGCATCGGCGAGCGCCTCCGGGAGCTCGTCGAGTGGGCGGGTCTCGAAGTCCCACGTCACGTACTGCGCGGGTGACATGACCCCCAGCTTCTCGAGGGTGGCCAGCTTGTGACCCTGCGTCGCAGGGTGATCGACCTCGAACACCTGGGCATTCGCGAGATCGGGCAGGCGGAGTGCGCGGCAGTCGAAACCGGCGCCGAGCAGCACGATCTGGCGACCGCCACCTGCGACGAACGCGCGAACCGCATCATCGAGGACGCGGGTCCGGACCTGCATGTAGACGATCCACGTCTTGAGTCCCGGGATCGAGGCGAGCGCGCGCGGCGACCTGTCATCGAGCAGCTTCGCGATCCGCGGCGAGCTGAATGCGACGCCATACGGGTCTTCGGCAAGCCGGACGTGCGATGGAAGCAGCATGCCCAGGCCGCGCGCAGCGGCAACCCACTGCGCCGTCCGACTGGGAGTGTCGTCACGCATTGGTCGCGGAGCGTCCGCTGATCTTGTGTGCCATTGCGCTCGGGCGCTCGAGGATCTTGTAGTCCTCGTCCTCGACCGCGATGCGGCCACTTTCGTCGTGCACGAACTCGAGGTCGTACTCGATCTCGGCGTCGGTGAGGGCGTCGACGTGCTTGCGGTCCGGGTGATCGTCCGCGAAGCCGACCATGCCGTTGAACGTGAGCATGTAGCCTCCGATACCGCCGGCCGGATCTGCTGCGGTCTGCTCGAGGATCGCGGAGCTGTCCATCTGAAGCGTGATCGTCCCGAGCTTGATCGCGGTGATCTGCGCCTTGTAGCCATCGCCGGGCACACCGTCCGTCGCCGACCACTTCAACCGCAACGGGCGGTCGGGGTTGAGGCGGAAGTTGACGAGGACGTTGCTCATGACCCGCACCATACCCAAAATCTGCTACCTCAGCGCCATGCGCTACCTGCATACGATGATCCGCGTGCGCGACCTGCGCAGCGCCTTGCACTTCTTCTGCGAGGGACTGGGGTTGCACGAGGTGCGGCGCCGTGACAGCGAACAGGGCCGCTATACCCTCGTCTTCCTCGGTGAGAAGCCGGGCGGGGACAGTCCCCAGCTCGAGCTCACACACAACTGGGATCAGAGCGAGCCATACACCGGAGGCCGCAATTTCGGCCATGTCGCGTACGAGGTCGAGGACATTTATTCCGCCTGCCAGCGGCTGATCGACGCGGGCTACACGATCAGTCGCCCGCCGCGCGACGGGCGGATGGCATTCGTGCGATCACCGGATCTGATCAGCGTGGAGCTCCTCCAGCACGGCGCGGCACTCGCTCCTGCGGAACCGTGGACCTCGATGGCGAACGTCGGCGAGTGGTAGATGGCAAAGACCGGAGAACCGATCCTCAAGGTCGTCGCGACCAATCGCAAGGCGACGCACGACTTCCATGTCCACGAGCGGATCGAGGCTGGCATCTCGCTCGTCGGATCCGAGGTCAAGAGCCTTCGCGATTCGAAGGTCACCATGGCGGACGGCTACGTCGAGATCCGCAAGGGCCAGGCGTGGCTCCATGGGATCCAGATCAACGAGTACGGTGCGGCCAACCGGTGGAACCATGAGGTTGCACGGGTCCGCAAGCTGCTGATGCACAAGCACGAGATCGCGAAGCTCGGCGACAAGACGTCGCTCAAGGGCTACACGCTGATCCCGCTGTCGCTCTACTTCAAGGGCAGCAAGGTCAAGGTCGAGCTCGCGCTCGTCACACACAAGAAGCAGCACGACAAGCGCGCGACCAAGCGAGAAGCCGACGACAAGCGCGAGATGGATCGCGCGATCAAGCGCGCCCGGTAGCGCCGCTTTCGTCGATGCCTGGTATCGTCGCTGCAGATGGTGCATGCGCGCGTCGCGCTGTTCGGAGCCGCCGGCTATTCGGGCGTCGAGCTCCTCAAGCTGCTTGCACTGCATCCCGGCGTGGAGCTGGTCGCCGCAGCGAGTGACAGTCAGGCGGGTAAGCCGCTCTCTGACCTGACGGGCGCGGGCGCGGGCCCGGGTTCCTTTGTCCGGACGGACGAAGCTCTCCTCATTCCTGCCGACCTCGCGCTGCTGGCGGTGCCTCCGGACGCAGCGGCCACGCTGGCCCCGCAGCTGCGGGCGAAGGGCACCAAGATCATCGACCTCTCGCACGCCTTCCGGGCGGCGACCGGAAAGACCGGCGAGGCGGTCTACGGGCTGACCTCGCTGTTTGCCGACCAGATCGCAGGCGCCACGATCGTCGCGAACCCGGGTTGTTATGCGACCTGCGTGATCACGGCGGTCGCGCCGCTCGTGCGACATCAGCTGATCGAGCGCGATGTGATCGTCGCCGCGGGTTCGGGCGTCACCGGTGCGGGGCGTACCGGCGAGGAGGCGATGAGCCTCGGGGAGCTGCACGGCAATGTTCGCGCGTACAAGGTCCTGCGCCACCAGCACGTCCCCGAGATCGAGATGGCGCTCGGTCGGGTCGCGAGTGGTTCGTCGTCAACGACGCCGCGCGTGATCCTGACGACGCACCTCCTGCCAATCGCGCGCGGCATCTTCGCCACGATCACGGTCAAGCTGCGACGCCCCGTGTCGTCCGCGGAGCTCACCGATCGACTGCGAGCTGACTACGCGGACGACCCGACGATCGTCGTGGCCGCGACACCCGAGGATGTCTCACTGCGCAAGATCGTCGGAACCAATCAGTGCCACGTCGGGATCGCGGCAGTCGGTGACATCGCGGTCGTCACGGCCGCGCTGGATAACTTGCTGAAGGGGGCCGCAGGGCAGGCGGTCGAGAACATGAACCTCGTGCTCGGACTGCCGCGCATGACTGGCCTGACCCACCTCGCGAGGCACGGATGAAGCTCCCGATCGGATTTCGGTTCTCAGGCACGGCATCGGGCATCAAGCCAATGCGTCCGGACCTGGCGCTGTTCGTGTCGGATACCGACGCGGCGTGCGCCGGCGCGTTCACGATCAACCTGGCCA
>JACCQV010000594.1 GCA_013813945.1 Deltaproteobacteria bacterium
CACCCTCGAGGCGAGCGCGTCGAGCCTCGAGGATTTCCTGCGCGAGCTGGATATGCAGGCCGTCGTCAATCAATTCGACGAGGCCAACCTCCCGCGTGTCGTCCAGCTGTTCCACCGCACGAATCAGTACAACCTGACGACGCGCCGCTACTCCGAGGCGGATGTGCGCAGCATGATGAGCACACCGGGTGTGCACACGCGGTCGCTTCGCCTGCGTGACCGCCTGGGTGATCGAGGTCTGGTCGCGGTAGTCATCGCCCGAGAAGCCGGTCAAGCGCTCGAGATCGACAGCTGGCTCATGAGCTGCCGGGTACTGAACCGCACGGTCGAGCATCGCCTCCTCTGTGCGCTCGTGGAGGTCGCGCGCGAGCGCAATCTCACACGGCTTGTCGGAGGCTACCTACCTACGCCGAAGAACAGCCCGGCGCGCGACCACTACTCGAAGCTAGGGTTCGACCTGGTCGAGGCGTTGCCGGATGGGTCCTCTCGCTGGGAATGGCCAATCTCGCGCGAGCTCCCCACCTCGTTCGTCATGCCCGACAAGGGCGAGGCGCGATAGTCAGCTGCTCGCGGCATTGATCAGCTCGCCGGCGGAGAGAATGTCCCTGGCGCCAGGCTGCCGCCCGCCACATTCTCGATCACGCCGACACCACCACCACCACCGCCGCCGCCCTTGCCGCCAGGTGTTCCGGGGCCACCCCCGTCGAGCTGGATCGCGCCGACGCCGCCAGCACCATCGCCGCTGCCGGGCGCTCCACCGCTACCCGGATCGCTCGCTTGCCCGCCGTCGGAACCTGGGCTGCTCGGACCGCCACCACCGCCACCACCCCCGCCATTCGCCCACAGCTGTGCGCCGGACGCGATCGCGATCTGCGCGCCGTGCAGCGCGATCATCCCGCCGCTCCCACCACCTCCACCGCCGGATTTGCCACCCGGGGCGCCCTGCCCCCCGGCGCCAGAGACGTTGATCCGACCGTCGATCTGGAGCCGATTGCCAGCGACGAGGTAGATCGCTCCGCCGGAGTCGCCGCCTGCACCAGGTGCCGCACCACCGCCGGCACCACCGCGGCAACCGCCGCGAACGGACCCTGCGATCACCGTCAAGCCTGCGGTGCCGCCGTTCGCGCCCATTCCGTCACCGCCTGCACCGCCGCGGCTCTGGAAGCTGCCACCCGCACCACCTCCGCCTCCGCTCTCCGAGGTGACGGCAACACCGCCGGAGTTGCAGGTGGGGTTGTTCGCTCCAGCACCGCGCGAGCCACCAGCTACCGACGATGCATCGAGCGTCACGGTGCTTCCGATCGTCACGTTCCCGATCCCCACGATGGCAAGTGGGCGGGCACCGATCACACGGACGACTCCGTTCGCACTGACGTCGGTCCCGGAGAGCACGCAGAGGTCGGGCGCGGACACGCCGGGCGCGAGGACGAAGCCGCCTGCGCAGGCAGTCGTGTCGATCGTGCCGGTGAGCACACGCGGCTGCGTCGGCATCGTCGGCAAGCACACCCGATACCCGCCCGAGCCGCCGAAGCAGAGGTCGACGTCGACGTCGAAGCTCAACGCATCGATGAGCGGTGCGTCGGGCGCGTCGCTCGCTCCGCCATCGCCGGCCGCATCGATCGCGGAGCCGCTCGGGTGCACGGTGAAGCCACAGCCGGCCAGCCCGAGGGCGATCAAGCTGCGACGCATCACGTGAGCATACGTCAAAATTCGGACTGAAAGCCGGCCGAGAACTTGGGCCGACCCGCGTCAGGGCCGTCGAGAGGGAATGCGAAGTCGAACCGAAACAACTCACGCGACGTCTGCGGCAACAGCATCCGGAAGCCGACGCCGACGTCCTGGTGAAGCTGGAGGTCCTTCAGCGTGTCAGCCGCCCCGCCAACCTCATAGAACACCACGCCGCCGAGGCGAAGCACCCACAGGCTCGTCGGGATCGAGCGTGCTTCGATCTGGGTGCCGAACACCCGCTCTCCGAAGAACTGGTTGATCCCGTACCCGCGCAGACCATTGTCCGATCCGATCGTGAAGAACCCGGGCGTCCGTTCGTTCCAGCGCGTTCCGATTGTGCTCTCCATCACGATGCGCGCGTACACGAGGTTCGGAGTCACGAGCCGCATCGAGACCGACGCACCGTTGTCGCGAAACTCGCCATCCTGGTATCGCGTCGAGTAGCCGAAGCCGACGCGCACGGATCCGTCGCGCGCGATCGGCAGCGTATAGCCACCCCCGAGACCGCCGCGCTGGAAGTTGTCATCGGAGCCGAGCAGCGCGAGGCCGATGCCATACGAGACCTCGAGATCCGGACCGAGCCGGAGGTCCTCCGCGAGGTCATAGGTCGCGACGTTGCGCCGCGTGCGGTAGCGCGGAGTGAACAGCGAGTACGACACGAACGGCGCCGAGTCGACCTCGGATGGGGGAAGGACGCGCGCAATGAACGGCTCGCGCTGCTCGACGGTGCCGGGAAAGTCCTCGAGCAGACGCGGCTTCGTGCTGTCCAGGGTGTATCCGAACGTGACGTGTTGCTTGACCTTGGTTCCGAACTGGCGAACCGCGGACGCGGTGATGCTCCATCGCCGCTGCCGGTAGATGAACGGTAGCTTCTCGTCCTCCGGCGTCATGGCGGCAGTCTCGCGATCGAGCAGGACGCAGCGCTCGACGCCGACCGCGCAGCGGACCTGGCGCAGGTTGGTTCCTTCGAACCGGCGCTCGGTCGCATAGCGATGGGTGAAGTTGACGCCCCCTCCCCACTTGCTCGACAGCTGCCACAGGGTCTTGCGCAGCGAGACGGTGCTCGAGCTGCCCTCGGTTTCGATGTCGCCGTCGAACAGCGCGGCGCGGTTGACTATCGCGTTGACCCGCGTACGCAGCTCGAGGTGCTCGCCGAGAAAGTTCTTGTCGATGATCAGCGGCCCGGTCTCGATCTTGCCCTGGTCCATGGTGAGCGCGAGCGCGACCACCAGGCGGCGCCCGAGGAAGTTGTTCTCCGACAGCGACATCGCGAGATCGGTGAGCTCGCCTTCCTGGACCGTGTACTGCGTGTTGAGCCGCAGGCTCCAGATGTCGCGCGTGACGACGAGGACGTCGACCCTGCCGGGCTCGGCCGATTTGACTGGGACCACCACGATCACCGAGCTGAACAGGGGGTCGCGCAGCCGCCGCGCCGTCTCCTGGATCCGCTCCTGGTCCCAGAGCTCTCCAGGTTGGACGACCACCTCTTCCCGGAGCACGCGCTCCTTCGTGGTCACGTGGAAGAAGTTGAGGAGCTGGAGGAGCCGGGTCTTCTCGGCAAAGACATCCTCGTTATAGACGTGGACCTTGCCGATCACCTTGCCCCACGGCGAGGGCTCGAGCTCGTAACCGCGCGCCGCGAGTGCTCGCAGCATGCTCGCGCGCTCGAGACTCCCGAGGGTCGCCAGCCAGTCGCAGCTCGGATCTTGTGCGGCGCAGATCTGCTCGGCGATCGCCCGATCGATCTTCGCGGCCGCCTTCGCCGAGGGAGGCACAGGCGTCGGCACCGTTGCGGGCGGTTCCGGAACC
>JACCQV010000597.1 GCA_013813945.1 Deltaproteobacteria bacterium
GTCCCCGTCCACACACCTTCGAGCTTCTGTAGTTCGATCTTGTACATGACACCTCGTTCGTGGAGGGGAAGGTAGCACGCGCGGGGCCCTTCGCATCTAGCTGGGGTGACGCATCCGCCGCGCCAGATCGACGAGGATCGGGAACGAGATCGGCGCGCGCCGAGCGAGCCGTCGGAAGATCGCCTGGATCCGCTGCGCTGCTTCCTCACCGAGCGCGCGGCGATCACGCGTGCCATCCACGAAGATCGTTCCTGCGAACCGGACATCGGCGATCAGCGGTCCGAACAGCGGCACCACGGCGAGCGCAAGGTCGAGCAGAAGCTCCGGCGCCTCGCTGCCGCATGCCAGATCACCCGGCATGATCCGCGCAGTGTCTGGCACGCGCACCTTCATCACGCGGGTGCGAGATGCCACGAGATCGAAGCCGTGGCGGCGGGGGCGAAACGCTAGTCGTGCCGCCTGCAGTGCCGCGAAGATGTCGGCGAGCGAGCACGGCTCCGCGGTGCGCTCCATGTGCTTCGCGCCGAGGTCCTCGCGATATGGATCGCCCAGTGGCGCCACGACGGCGCGCAGCGACGGAGGACCTGCCTCGCGCGGCGCGAACAACGTCCGGAGCCAGCGCCACATGCTCCTAGTTTCGCACGTTCGCGGCGGGCGGCTACTTGCGCAGGATCACACTGCCGGTGTCGTCGATGATGACGGTGCCCTCCTTGAGGAGGCGGCCGACGGCGCGCTTGAACGCCTTCTTGCTCAGGCCGAACAGCGTGCGGATCGTCTCGGGATCCGATTTGTCGCCGACCCGCGGGGGATCGACCCGGTTCAACACGGCGAGGATCCGGCCGGCGTCGGACTCGATCTCCTTGTGCGCCTGCTGGCGTAGGGACAGCACCAGCTTGCCATCGGGCAGGATGCTGGAGACCCGGAACTTCGCGACCTCGCCGCGCTTCAGCTTGTGCGGCTCGCTCGCGGGAACCAACCCGACGTACGACCGCTCGAGGATCGCGAACAGCCCGATGTCGGGATCGTTGCGCCACGCCTCGCCTTCGACCCACTCGTCGAGCTCGACCTTCGGCGGGCGGTGGGACAGCAGATCGGTGACGAACATCGTCCCGGCGAGCCGCCCGGTGTTGTCGACATACAGCCCGATCGGCTGGCGCTCACCGACGAACAGCTCGCGTGACTGCTGCGCGAACGGGATCAGGAGCTCCTTGGGCAGCCCCCAGTCGACGAATGCTCCGATCGGAGTCGTCGCGGTGACCTCGAGGAAGGTGACCTCGCCGAGCGTCAGCTTCGGCTCGCGCGTCGTCGCGATCGGGCGATCCTCGGAGTCGAGGTGCACGAACACGAGGACGTCGTCGCCTTCTCGCGCGTCGTCGGGAACTTCGCGCGCCGGCAACAGGATCGCGACGTCGTCGGGCGTCGCGTCGTCGGGGACGAGATACGCACCAGGATCCGCGAACCGGCGGATCTTCAGGGTGAGGCGGTTGCCGAGGAGCTCGCCGGGCTTCATGGTGTGAACGTCGCCCCACACAGCGTGGCCGTGTACGCCGCGGGCAAGCCACCGGTTCCGGCCTTTGCGCCGACGAGGAGCCAGTAGCTGGTGCCGGTCTTGACCGCGAACGTCCGTAGCTCGGGTCCCTGAGTGGCGGTCGTGATCTGGCGGATCACCGGCTCGGCCGAGCTCGCCTCGAACAGCAGGTAATCGAGGTTCGTGGTGGCGCCGGGCCAGGTCAGCCGGACCCCGAGCTCGTTGGTCGTCGCCGAGGTTGCGAACGCGTAGGTGTCGACGTCCTCGTACACATCGGCGACAGCGACGTCCGCAGCAGAGCCCGTGATGCGGTGATTCGTGCCGCCGGCGATCGAGAACGCCGTTGGCTCGGGCGAATCCCCCGGCGACGCGGTCTGCGCGGGTGGCGTTCCCGAGACGAGGCGGATCATGTCGTTTCCGGTGCTCGCAGCACCGTCGGCCATCTCCGCGTAGCCGCCGGTCGTGAGCTCGGGACACCGCGTTGCTGGTGCATCGGCGACGACCTCGAGCCGGTACGGCATCGCTGACGCCAGTGCGGCGCTGTGGAGGGCGAACGCGCTCAGCTTGTACGTGCCGGCGGTGAGCCGGATCGCCGTGACCGCGTGACTGCCGATTACCGAGTTGCTACCGACGAGCTGGTTCAAGCTCGCGCCGCCGTAGACGTCGACTCCGACGAGCTCGGGGGTAGCGAGCCCGGTGCCGTGGAGCCGGACCAGGACGTCGGCATCGGCGGCGAGCGAGAAGGTGAAGGCATCGATGTCGACCGTGATATCGCCGTCGAAGTGAGTGGCCTCGAGCGTGCCGCAGATGACCGTCTTCGTCGTGAACATGAGGCCGGTCGGCTCGGGGCTGCCGGATCCCGATGACACGTCGTCGTTCGTCAGATCGCGCCGCTCGGCGTAGTCGCATCCGATCGGGAGGCCGGCATCGATCGCCGCGTCGAGCGTGAGGGGCGCATCCACGGGTTGCTGGGCACCGTCGTCGCCGCAGGCAGCGAGGAGGAGGAGGGGGAGGGCATGGAGCGCACGCATCGGGGGCGCACTCGACCACGACCCTGCCGTTGGGCGCAACGGTGAGGTACGTTGTCATCCGATGAACATCGACATGGGTCGGTTCCCCGACATCCTGCGAGCTCAGCACCCGGGACCGCTGTCCCCCATCGACGCCGAGGTCATCGTCGCGATCGCGCAGCTCGCGGTCGACGCGGACGGTCACGAGGAAGCGGAGGAGATCAAGATGTTCTTCGCGCTCGGCAAGGCCGTGTTCGGGCTCGCCGGGATGGCAGAGGCACCGACCCCGACGTTTGCGTCAGGTGACGATGATGGCGAGCGCCTCGTCACGCTCGCGCGGCAGCTGATTGCGGTGCCGAGCCGGGAGCTTGCCTACAGCGTCGCGCACCTGTTGACGATCAGTGACATCGCGATCTCACCCGAGGAGGACGACTTGCTCGTCGACCTGCGGACCGCGCTCGAGATCACCGAGGACCGCGCCGAGGAGCTGGCTCGGGATATCGGTTCGGCGATCACGCCGGCGATCTGATACGACTGACTAACCCCAGAGTTCGGCTGTGTTGATCCGGCGTTGGCGTAAGCGTAGGCGTCGGCGTAGGCGGCTCATGCGATCATCTTCGTCA
>JACCQV010000614.1 GCA_013813945.1 Deltaproteobacteria bacterium
AGCAACAGGCGTCCACCCGCAGCGATCAGCACGTTCGCCGGTTTGACGTCGCGATGAACGATCGCGCCCTTGTGCGCGGCCGCGAGTGCATCCGCGAGCAGCACGCCGACACAGGCGACGATCTCCGAGAACATCGGCCCCCGTTGTTCGATCTCCTGGAGCAGCGTCCGCCCCCGGATCATCTCCATGACGATGTACGGCGGGTCCTCGCCCTCGGCGCCGCCGACATCGTAGATCCGCAGGATGTTCGCGTGCTCGAGCCCCGCCGCCGCGCGCGCCTCGCGGTGAAACCTCCGCACGACATCGGGACGGCGCGCGAGGTGCGGGAACAGAACCTTCACCGCGACGTCGCGGCGCAGCTCCTTGTCGCGCGCGCGGAACACGGTCGCCATCCCGCCCTCGCCGAGCTCCTCGCCGATCTCGTAGCGGCCCAGGGTATCGCCCGGGCGGATCGCGCGTGGACCGCGGCCGTCGCGCGCAGTCTCGGTCGACGAGGATGCGGCGGACGGCTCCACTCCGTCGGAGGACTGGGTATCAGCGACCGCGGGGTCGGTGTCGTCAGGACGGTCGGCGTGATCGTCCGGGGAAGCCACGATCAGCTAGCAGACCACACCACGTGGTTGGTCTTGCCTGCGGCCTTCGCCTGCTTCATGGCCTTGCCGAGCCGACGGCCGAGCTCGTCCGCTCCCGTGTTGAGCGTGAGCCCATCGGTGTGCGCCACCCCTGCGACCAGATGGAGCGGGCTCGCATCGCCCGGCAATGCGCTGCGCTTGCTGTCGAATGCCGCCTCGGCAGTGCTCAGAAAGGGTTCGACGTGCTCGGGCGACAGAACGGCCAGAAAGTCCGAGCCACCGATATGACCGATGAACGCTCCACCGCCGGACGCAACGCGCGCGGCCTCGAGGAGCCACGCACCGAGGTTCTTCACGGTGTCTTCCGACCGCGCGATTCCGATCGAGTCGGAGTACGAGTCGAAGTTGAGGATATCGATGTGGACCGCTGCGGTGGGCTTGCCACTCTTGAGCGCGCCCTCGATCTCCTCGTCGATCGCGCGCGACCCAGGGAGGTTCGTGGTCGGGTTACGGTTCCGCTCGCGGCGCGCGGCGCGAACGAGCGCCTTCACACGTGCGCTCATCTCGCGCAGGTCGAACGGCTTGGACATGTACGCATCAGCGCCCGCCTCGAGACCGGCGACCTGATCGTCGGTGCTCGCGAGCGCGGTCAGCATCAGGATCGGCGTGCGCGACCACATCACATCGGCCTTGAGCCGGCGTGCGACCTCGAGCCCATCGACCCGCGGCATCATCACGTCGAGGACGAGGAGGTCGGGGTCGTGCGCCTTGACGAGCTTGAGGGCCTCGTCACCATCGCGGGCGCGAAGACACAGGAAACCCGCATCGCCCAGGGCCATATTGACCATGTGCGCGATAGCGTCGTCGTCCTCGGCGATGACGATCTTCTTGAGAAGCATCGATCTTACGAGGTGATACCGCCGATCGACCGATGGCGTCAATCAAACCCATGGTAAGCCTGACCGGTGGACCTGGACCCGCACGTCGAGACGACCACCCTCGACAACGGCCTGGGGGTCACCACGGTGGCCCTCCCGCACCTCCACACGGCCGTCTGCAGCCTGTTCATCAAGGTTGGCTCCAGGTTCGAGAGCCCCGCTGACAACGGCCTGTCCCACTTCGTCGAGCACATGATGTTCCGGGGCACGGAGCGGTACGCGACGTCCCTCGCCCTCAACACGGCCGTCGAGCGCCTCGGCTCCACCCTGCACGCCGAGACCGGCCGCGACTACACCATGTTCCAGATGTCGCTCGAGCCGGAGAATGTCCCGGCCGCGATCGCGCTGCTCGGCGAGCTGCTCGGCCAGCCGCGGTTCTCCGACATCGAGCTCGAGCGCCAGCTGATCCTCGAGGAGTTCAACGAGGACTACGACGAGCACGACGCCGAGATCAACGACGGTGACCTCGCGCGCGGGATGGCGTTCGAAGATCACCCGCTCGGCCAGCGGATCATCGGGCCACGCGCGAACGTCGAGCGGTTCGCGGTCACCGACGTCCGCCGCCACTTCACGACGTTCTATGGCGCGCGCAACGCGATCCTGTGCGTGGCGGGTCCGGTGCAGCACGGCCGCGTCGTCGAGGCAGCGATGCAGGAGTTCGGCGCGATGCCAGCGGGCAGTCGGGCCGATGT